>NZ_JAAGPN010000493.1:0-2815 GCF_017104805.1 Paraburkholderia sp. Ac-20347
GCCGCGCGCTTTTCGGCGCGCGGCGTGCCGCATTGCGAGGTGCTGGTGGCGTCGTCGCGAGCGGATCGACTGGTGAATCCCGTGTGCTCGGCGCGGCTCGCGCAGGCGTGGGGCGCGCGCCATGTCGAGCATCCGTGGGCGGGCCACGATCTGCCGCACGACGACCCGCACTGGCTCATCGATGCGATCTGCGCGAGCGAGGCTGCGAGCGTCGCGACCGAAGCGCAAACGCAAGCCGATCCGCAGCACGATCAACCCGCCGCCGCCCAGGACGGCCCTGCATCGCCGGCGTGACGATTGCTCCATAATAGGGACGTTTCGTCAGCATATTCAGGGAGAGTCCCCGCCATGAACGACACCGTCCGCACGCCTTCGGGCAACGCCGCCCCGCGTCTCACGAGCCTTTCGCACGGCGGCGGCTGCGGCTGCAAGATCGCGCCGGGCGTGCTCTCCGCGCTGCTCGCGCGCAGCACGCCGCTCACGGCCGCGTTTCCCAACTTGCTCGTCGGCACCGAGACGGCCGACGACGCCGCCGTCTACAAGCTCAACGACGAGCAGGCCATCGTCGCGACCACCGACTTCTTCATGCCGATCGTCGACGATCCCTACGACTTCGGCCGCATCGCCGCGACCAACGCGCTGTCCGACGTCTACGCGATGGGCGGTAAGCCGATCCTCGCGCTCGCGCTGGTCGGCATGCCGATCAACGTGCTGCCGCACGACGTCATCGCGCAGGTGCTGCGCGGCGGCGAGGACGTCTGCGCGGCGGCGGGCATTCCCGTCGCGGGCGGCCATTCGATTGATTCCGTCGAGCCGATCTACGGGCTCGCGGCGCTCGGCGTCGTGCATCCGTCGCGCGTGAAGCGCAACGCGTCGGCGCGCGCGGGCGACGTGCTCGTGCTCGGCAAGCCGCTCGGCGTGGGCGTGCTCTCGGCGGCGCTCAAGAAAGATCTGCTCGACGCCGCCGGTTATCAGGCGATGGTCGCCGCCGCCACGATGCTCAACCGGCCGGGCGCGGCGCTCGCCGAACTCGACGACGTGCACGCGATGACCGACGTGACCGGTTTCGGCTTGCTCGGCCACACGCTCGAAATCGCGCGCGGCGCGAGTCTCACGGCGCGCGTGCGTTACGCCGATCTGCCGTGGCTGCCGGGCGTCGAAGCGTTCGTCGATCAGGCCGTTTTCACGGGCGCGTCGGGCCGCAACTGGGCGTCGTACGGCGAGGGCGTGACGCTCGCGTCTGGCCTGCCGGAAAGCGCGCGCACGCTGCTCACCGATCCGCAAACCTCGGGCGGTCTGCTGGTCGCCTGCGCGCCCGAGCGCGTGGACGACGTGCTCGCGCTGTTCCGCCAGGACGGTTTCGCGGATGCCCGCGTGATCGGCGAACTGGACGAAGGCCCCGCGCGCGTCGAGGTCGTATGAGCGCGGAGTCGCCGAAAGCCATTTTCTACGCGCTCGCCGCGAACGCGGGCATCGCGATCTGCAAGTACGCGGCGGCGGCGTTCACGGGCTCCGGCTCGATGTTCGCCGAGGCGATCCACTCGACCGCCGATTGCGGCAATCAACTGCTGCTGCTGTTCGGCCTGCGCCAGTCGCGCGAGCCGCCTTCGCCGCTGCATCCGATGGGCTCGGGCCGCGCGATCAACTTCTATTCGCTGCTGGTCGCGCTGCTGCTGTTCTTCGTCGGCGGCGCGTTTTCCGTGTATGAAGGCGTGCACCGGCTGTTCGCGCGCGAGCCGCTGCAATACGTGTATGTGGCGCTCGCGGTGCTCGGCGTGTCGGTCGTGCTGGAGGCGCTCTCGCTGTATGGCGCGATGCGCGAAATTCGCGCGGGCAATCCGGGCAAACCGCTGTGGCGATGGTTCCGCGAAACGCGCGATTCGGATCTGCTGGTCGTGGCGGGCGAGGACGTCGCCGCGCTTGCGGGTCTCGCGATTGCGTTCGTCGCGGTGCTGTTGACGGTGATCACCGGCAATCCCGTGTGGGACGCGTGCGGCTCGATCTGCATCGGCTTTCTGCTGATGACGATCGCGTGGCTCGTCGCGCGCGAAGTGAAGTCGATGATCGTGGGCGAGTCGGCGAGTCCGGAAATGCGGCGCGACATCGAAACGTTTCTGCGCGCGCGGCCCGAGATTCGCCAGATCATGAACATCATCACCCTGCAATGGGGCAAGGAGATCGTCGTGGCCGTGCAGGCCGAGATGATCGATTACGAACACAGCCGCACGATGGTCGAAGCCATCAACGAGATCGAAGCGGATTTGCAGGCGCGCTTTCCGCAGGTGCGCTGGGTGTTCTTCGAGCCGGACTTTGTGAATCGTTAAACCTGATCGATCGTCGGGCGACGATCTTGCAATCCCCGAACGGGCCGCCGCTCATCGAGCGCGGCCCGTTTTGCTTGTGGCTGCGCGGATGGGGCGGCCTGTCGCGTGCGTCGTCGATTTAAGAATATTCCTATTTTTTGACGTCCTACGTCGCTATAGGATTTCCTTTCTGTTGGCTTTCATGAATTGCAAAATTTTGTCGCATGTCGCGCGCCTGTTCACAGCAGGACGCGCGATGTGCCGCCGCACTGTCGCAGCGGCGCGATGCGCGACATGGGCGTTCGAGCCGGACGCCCTGCAACGCTGAATCGCGAAGCGCACCGGAGACGCCATCCTGTTCGTGATCCCCTGTTTCGCGGAGTGATTGCAATGATCAGGATGACGAATGAACAAGATTTATCGAACGATCTGGAACGCCGCGTCGGGCCGCTGGATCGCCGTGCAGGAAAACGCGCGCGCACGCGGCGCGACGGGTGGCAGCGATAGGAGCG
>NZ_JAAGPN010000494.1:0-2481 GCF_017104805.1 Paraburkholderia sp. Ac-20347
GAAGCGCACAGCCATCTCGCGCTCGTCCTGCGCGATCGGGGCGATCAGCAGGATCTCGCGGCCGCCGTCGAGCACGGCCGCGCGGCGCTGGCGCTCGCACCGGACCATGTCGACGCGCACGTGAATCTCGGCAGCGCGCTCGCCGCGCTCGGCCGTCACGACGAGGCGCTCGCGAGCTATCGCGCCGCGCTCGCGCTCACGCCCGACGACGCGGGCATCCACTTCAATCTGGCCAACGCACTGAACGCGCTGGGCGACGAGCCCGCCGCCATCGCCAGCTATCTGCGCGCGCTCGAACTGCATCCGGCTTACGCGGCGGCGTGGGTGAACCTCGGCACGCTGCTCGGCGGCACGGGCGATTACCGCAGCGCCGAAAAGTGCTATCGCCACGCGGTGGCGCTGGAGCCGAATCCGGCCAATCTCGTCTGCCTCGGCGCCGCGCTGGGCGCGCTGGGACGGAACGACGAAGAGGAGCCGTACTATCTGCGCGCGCTGGCGCTCGACCCCGAGCATGCCGACGCGCAACAGAACCTCGTCTGGCTCAAGCTCAAGCGGGGCCAGTATCGCGAAGGCTGGTCGGCCTATGCGCGACGCTGGCGCGCCGCCGACTACGCGCCTTTCGACGTCGACGGCATGCCCGAATGGCGCGGCGAACCGTTGTCGGGCAAACGCGTGCTGCTGGTCCACGAGCAGGGTTTCGGCGACCAGATCCAGTTCGTGCGCTACGCCGCCGAGATCGCCGGGCGCGGCGCGAGCGTGGACGTCTGCGTGCCGCGCGCGCTGCTGTGGCTCGCGCAATCGGCGCCGGGCGTGCATCGCGCGTGGAGCGGCACGCCGTCGGGCGGCTACGACTACTGGATCTACATGATGAGCGTGCCGCCCGTGGTCGGCACGACGCTCGACACGATTCCGGCCACGGTGCCGTATCTGTTCGCGCGCAAGACGGAAGTCGCGGCGTGGCGTGCGCGTGTGCAGGCGGCCATGCAGGCCGATCTCGCGCGGCGTGCGGGCAAGAGCTTGTCCACGGCCAAGGCCGGGCAGGCGGCGACGTCGCGCAAACCCGCCGGGCATCGCTGCGTCGGGCTCGTGTGGGCGGGCAATCCGGGCTTCTACAACGACCGCAACCGCTCGGTGCCGCTCGCGGCGCTGCGCGAGTGGTTCGCGCTCGCGCACCTCAGCTGGTTCTCGCTGCAAAAGGGAGAGACGGCGCGCGCCCAGCTGAGCGCGCTCGTCGATCCCCCATCAAACACCGTGATCCACGATTTCAGCGACGATCTGCACGATTTCGCCGATACCGCCGCGCTCATCATGAATCTCGATCTCGTGATCGCCGTGGATACGTCGGTCGCGCATCTGGCGGGCGCGCTCGGCAAGCCGGTCTGGGTGCTGGTGCCCGCGAACGGCGAGTGGCGCTGGCTGGAGCATCGCGCCGATTCGCCGTGGTATCCGACGGCGCGTCTGTTTCGTCAGCGTGAAGTGGGCGACTGGCGCGGCGCTATCGACGAAGTCCGCGAAGCGCTCGACGCCGCGCCGACGCGGGTGCGCGCGAAGTCACGGCCGGTTGCGCGGAAGCTAGAGACATCGGAGAAGGAAGCCGCTGGCGCGCCGGAGCCAAAGATGAGACGAAAGCCGCCGCGTACGCGCGCCGCTGCCGCCGTTGAAAATACCGAAAGCACCGATCCCGGCGATCAGATGGACAACCACGCCGCGCCGCCCAAGCCTACCCCGGATCGACCGTAAACCCACGCTGACGCAGCAGTTGCAGCACGCCCTTGCGCCCGCCCAGATGCAGCGCGCCGATCGCCACGAACAGCGGCTTGTTCGGCGCGGCGTACTGCTGCATCCGCGAAACGAAGCGCCGGTTGCGCTCGTAGACGATGCGGTTGTCCACCGAAGCCGCCACGCGCCAGTCGCGCGACAGCTTTTCGGTGCGCGCGGCATCCCACGCGGCGATGGCGTCGGCGTCGCCCACGCGCCAGAGGCGCAGCAGCGTCTGCACGTCGGCGACGTTCTGCGCGGGCGTCTGCGCGAGATCCTGCGCCAGCATCTCGCGCTGCTGCGCGAGGTTCAGGTTCGTGAACGCGCGCATCTGCTCGGAGAGCGTCTCCAGCCCGACGATGCGCCGCCCCTTCAGACGCAGGAACACGTTCTGCAATTGCGCCTCGGTGCCGTATTCGGTTTGCAGCCCCGCGCTCAGCGAATCGTAGGTTTCCACCAGCAGCGAGGCGAGCCACGGCTTCATCTTGCGGATTTCCGCCAGCGCCTCGGGATTGCCGCGCATGCGCGCCGCGAGCTTCAGCCACAGCGGCTCGGGCAGCAACTGTTCGAGACAGGGCTTGCGGCAGACGCCGTACTTCGAGACGTCGTCCTGCGAAACGAGCAGATCGTCGGGGGAGAGTTCCAGCGCGAGCGTGGGCGAGGCGTTGAGCGCCGCGAGAATCGGCGCGCGAAATGGCTGGCCGGGCGGATAGTCGACCGGAT
>NZ_JAAGPN010000495.1:0-234 GCF_017104805.1 Paraburkholderia sp. Ac-20347
TAAAAAAAAAAAAAAAAGTATAAAATTTGGGTTGCAATATATGTATGTGATCAAAAATATAACACTTATATACACAATATTAGTACTTTTAGCGTTTGCATACCCAGAACATCGATGTAGATATAGTAATAATAAGCTCATTATGATTCCACGTACTAGCACATGTCGTTTACTATAGTTACTCTCCTATCCTGTCCTCAGATCGTATGTAGCGATAGCTAGCTCTGAATATGT
>NZ_JAAGPN010000496.1:0-2742 GCF_017104805.1 Paraburkholderia sp. Ac-20347
GACCGCCGCGGCGGTGCGCGCGCTCGCGCGCCGTCACGACACGACCGGCGCGGCCGTGCTGCTGGCGGCGTTCGATCTGCTGCTCGCGCGCTACAGCGGCCAGTACGACATCCGCGTGGGCGTGCCCGCGACGGGACGCGACCGGCTCGACACGCAGCGCATGGTCGGCTTCTTCGTCAACACGCTGGTGGTGCGCAGCGAACTCGACGGCCTCGCCGATGTGAGCGCGCTGGTGCGCCACGTGAGCGAGCGGCTCGTCGAGGCGCAGGCGCATCAGCAGGTGCCGTTCGCGCGCGTGGTCGAGGCGCTGAGCCCCGAGCGCAGCCTTTCGCACACGCCGCTTTTCAGCGTGATGTTCAACTACGACGGCGGTGCGCCGGGCGAGGGTTTGCATCTGCCCGGACTGCGCGCGTCGCCGATCGAAACGTCGACGGGCACCGCGCGCTTCGACCTCGTGCTGACCGCGCGCGAAGTGAAGCACACGGCGACGAACACGACGAACGCAGCGCCGAACGCATCGAAGAACAGCACGCTGCTGTCCTTCACCTACGCGCGCGACGTGTTCGACGCGGCCACCGTCGATCGTCTGCTCGCCGATTACGTGACGATGCTCGGCCAGATCGTCGCCGATGCGAACACGCCGCTGGCCGCGCTGCAACTCGCGCCCGCGCGGCCGCAACGCGCAGAACCGTTGCACGCACATCCTTTTTCTCCGGTGGGCGCGCGCATCGCCGAACGGGCGCGCACGCAGCCGCACGCACACGCGCTGCACTGCGAGGGCGAACACCTGAATTACGGCGAACTCGACGCCTGGTCGGCTAACATCGCGCGCGCCTTGCAGAAGCGCGGCGCGGTCGCAGAGGAGCGCGTCGGTCTGTGCCTCACGCGCTCGGTCGGGCTGGTGGCGGCGCTCGTCGGTGTGTTGCGTTCGGGCGCGGCCTTCGTGCCGCTCGATCCGGCTTATCCGCCCGAGCGTCTGCGCACGATGATCGACGAGGCGCAGCTGACCTGCGTGCTCGCCGACGCCGCGACGCTCGACGCCTGCGCCGCGCTGTTCGCGGGCCGCGACGCGCTCGACATCGCCACGCTGCGCGACGGCGCGCGCGACGCCGTTACGCCTGAGGCACACGCCGCGATCCATCCGCATCAGCTTGCGTACGTGATCTACACCTCGGGATCGGCGGGGCGGCCCAAGGGCGTGGCGGTGAGTCACGACGCTCTGAGCCGCCATCTCGACGACTTCATCGCCACTTATGGCATCGACGCGCGCGACACGCAGCTGCAATCGTCGACGATCAATTTCGACGTCGCGCTGCACGAGATGCTGCCCGCGCTGATGCAAGGCGGCCAGGTCGAAATGCGCGGTCCGCAGCTGTGGGACGCGCCCGCGACGAGCCGCCATCTGAAGGAGGGCCGCGTGAGCTTCGCGCGCATTCCGACGGCCTACTGGCAGCAATGGCTGCGCACGCCGCCGCCGCGCGAGGATCTGGCCGCGCTGCGCCAGATCACCGTGGGCGGCGAGGGCTTGCCCGGCGACGCGCTCGAGCAATGGCAGGCGGGTCCGCTCGCGCACATCCGTCTCGACAACCTCTACGGTCCGACCGAAACCACGGTCGCGTGCATGTATCGCGAAACGCGCGCGGAGGACAGCGCGCAGACCATCGTGTCGATCGGCGAGCCGTATGCGTCGCGCTGCGTCTACGTGATGGATCGCGACGGCAACGAACTGCCGCCGGGCGCGCTGGGCGAGCTGTGCATCGGCGGGCTCACGCTCGCGCGCGGCTATCTCGGGCGGCCCGGTCTCACGGCGGCGAGCTTCGTGCCCGATCCGCAGCGGCCCGGCGCGCGTCTGTATCGCAGCGGCGATCTGTGCCGACGTCGCGCGGACGGCAGCATCGACTTCCTCGGCCGTCTCGATCAGCAGGTGAAGCTGCGCGGTTTCCGCATCGAGCCGGGCGAGATCGAGGCAGTGCTGCGCGAGGCGCCGGGCGTCACGGCGAGCGCCGTGGCGCTGCACGGCGAGGGCGACGCGAAGCGGCTGGTCGGTTATGTCGTCGGCAATGCTGACGAGGCCGACGACGGCGCGCTGCGCCGCGTGCTCGAAAGCCGGCTGCCCGCGTACATGGTGCCGTCGGCGCTGGTGCGGCTCGAACGTCTGCCGCTGATGCAGAACGGCAAGCTCGACCGCGCGGCGCTGCCCGCGCCGCAGTCGGGCGCATCGGCGGCGCGTGTGATGCCGGGCACGGCGCTCGAAGCGCGTTTGCTCGCGCTGTGGCAGGAGGTGCTGCCGCAAGGCGAATTCGGCGTCACCGACGACTTCTTCGCGGCGGGCGGTCATTCGCTGCTCGCGCTCAAGCTGCTGGCGCGCGCACGCGATATGAATCTGCCGGGCCTCACGCTCGAAGCGCTGTTCCAGCACGCGACGGTGCGCGCGCTGGCCGCGCATATCGAATCGGTGACGACCCAGGCGCACGGCGCGCCGCGTGCGTCGAATATCGTCGCGCTGTCGGCGCGCAGCGACCTGCCGCGCGTGTTCGCGCTGCATGCCGCGTCGGGTCTCGTGGCCGACTACCGGCCGCTCGCCGAGGCGCTCGACGGCGTGGCGAGCGTGTACGGCGTGCAGGCGCCGTTCCACACCGAAAGCTGGTGGCCCGGCGATCTCGCGCAACTGGCCGCCGATTACGCGGCGCGCATCCGCAGCGTGCAGCCGCACGGGCCGTATCGGCTGATCGGCTGGTCGGT
>NZ_JAAGPN010000497.1:0-2716 GCF_017104805.1 Paraburkholderia sp. Ac-20347
GCCGGCCCGGTGCCGGACGCGCGCCGCCTCCCAGGTCCGCTCGCGCGGCCTGCGCGAGACGCCGCGCGCTCCCCCTTAAAGGAGATTCGTGTCGTGGCAGTTTCCGCTCTCTCGCCTGCACTCTCATCCGATTCCCCCGCGACGCAGGACGCCGCGCCCAATGCGACTCACGCGACCAACGCATTCTGGCCGCTCTGGCCGCTGCCGCCGTCGCTGACTTCCCTGCCTTCGCCGCTCTCGTCGTTTTCGTCGTTTTCGTCGCTGCCTGCTTTTTCCTCGTTCTCGCCGCTGTTTTCGCCGCTCGCCAACGCGTTCGCCGAATCGGCCGAGGCCGCGCAGACGGCGCTGAAATCCGCCTTCGGGTCCGCCTTCGATCCGGCGCTGAATCCGCTGTTCGCGCAGGCGCAACAGGCGCTGGACGCCGCGAGCGCGGGCGCGACCAAAGCCTTCTCGCCGTTGCAGCCGCTGGCGTCGAGTCCGTCGATTGCGTCGATGCCGCCGTTTCCGGCCTTGCCCGCCGCCGCGCCCGCCGCGATCCAGCCGCTCTACGACTATCTGTTCGACGCCTGGCAGCGCAGCGTGCTGTTCCTCGACGTGCTGCGCGAGCGCGGCAACCAGACCTACATGCACGAGAAAGCCGGCATGCCGCCGGTGCTCGCGTTCGACTACGAGGTGATCGTCGACGGCCGCGAACTCGACGATCCCTGCAACTACGCGCTGCTGCGCATCAAGCCCGAAGAGGGCGTGCAGACCGACGCGCGCATGCGTCCGTTCGTCGTGATCGATCCGCGCGCGGGCCACGGTCCGGGCATCGCGGGCTTCAAGATGGACAGCGAAGTGGGCATCGCGCTGCGCAAGGGCCATCCGTGCTATTTCGTGACGTTTTTCCCGGTGCCCACCGATACGCAGACCATCGAATCGGTCGGCAAGGCCGAAGCCGTGTTCCTGCAGAAAGTGCGCGAACTGCACGCCGGCGCCGACGGCCAGCCCTTCGTGATCGGCAACTGCCAGGGCGGCTGGGCCGCCGCGCTGCTGGCCGCGTCCGCGCCTTCGCTGGTCGGTCCGCTGATGCTCGCGGGCTCGCCGCTTTCGTACTGGGCGGGCGTGCGCGGCAAAAATCCGATGCGCTATTCGGGCGGCATGCTGGGCGGTTCGTGGATGTCGTCGCTGGCGGCCGATCTCGGCGACGGCCACTTCGACGGCGCGCATCTCGTCACCAACTTCGAGAACCTCAATCCGTCGAACACGTTCTGGGGCAAGCTCTACAACCTCTACGCGAAGGTCGATACGGAGCGCGAGCGCTTCCTCGAATTCGAGCGCTGGTGGGGCGGCCACTTCCAGCTGAACCGCGCGGAAATCGACTGGATCGTGCAGAACCTGTTCGTGGGCAATCACCTCACGCGCAACGAGGTCTACGCGAAGAACGCGCGCGCGCCCGTGGATCTGCGCAACATCCGCACGCCGATCATCGTGCTCGCGTCGTGGGGCGACAACATCACGCCGCCGCAACAGGCGCTCAACTGGATTCCCGATCTCTACGCGAGCGTGGACGAAATCGTCGCGAACGAGCAGGTGATCGTCTACTGTCTGCACGACAAGGTGGGGCACCTCGGCATCTTCGTGTCGGCCAGCGTGGCGAATAAAGAGCACACCGAACTATTTTCGGCGCTCGATCTGATCGACGTGCTGCCGCCCGGACTCTACGAGGCGCGCATCACCGATTCGACGCCGGAAGCGGGCCGTCTCGAAGCGCTCGAAGGACGCTACGAGATCCGCTTCGAGCGCCGCACCATCGACGATATTCTCGCGCTCGACGACGGTCGCGACGACGAGCAGCCGTTCGAAGTCGTGCGTCGTTTCGCGGAAAACAATCAGCGTATTTACGACCTGTTCGTCTCGCCGACGGTGCGCGCGTCGAGCAATGCGCTCAGCGCGCATCTGCTGCGCGAGTCGCATCCGTCGCGCGTGGAGCGCAGCTTCTTCAGCGATGCGAATCCGGTGCTCGGCGCGCTGCCCGCCGTGGCCGAGGCGGTGCGCGCGCATCGCAAACCGGCGGAGCGCGACAACCCGTTCACGCTGATGGAAAAGCAGGTGTCGGCGAGCATCGAGGCCGTGTGGGACGCGTATCGCGACGCGCGCGACACGTGGACCGAAAGCACCTTCTACAGCCTCTACACCGCGCCGTGGGTGCAGGCGTGGGTGGGCGTCGCGCCCAATCTGCCGCTCGATCCGATTGCGCCGCCGCTCACGGCGCTGCGCAAGGAGCTGGCGCAGATGCGCCTGCGCGCGGCGCATGCGCACGTGCACAAGGCGTCGCTGCTCGATGTGTTCATGCGCATCATGGCCTACCTCGCCGACGAAATGCACGTGGTGCAGTACCGGCCGTTCCAGAAGATGCGCGAGCTGGCGCGCGAGTATTTCGGCGACCGTCAGCCGAGCATCGCGGAACTCAAGGAGGCGGCGCGCCGCCAGGGCGCGATCGTGCAGCTCGATGCGCAGGCCGCCATCGCCGCGTTGCCGGACCTCGTGCCGGATACGCGTTCGCGGCGCTTGCTGATGTCGGCGGTGTATCAGGTCGCGAGCGCGTCGGGGCCGCTCGACGGCGAGCGCGCGGAGCGTTTCGCCGAAGTGCAGCGCGTGCTCGGTCTGGAGCCGGGCAGCGAGAAAGAACCGCTGCCGCCGCCGCCGGGCGGGGGCAGTGCGAGCGGAAGCGGTG
>NZ_JAAGPN010000047.1:0-43307 GCF_017104805.1 Paraburkholderia sp. Ac-20347
CCTGCGCGCGCGTCAGCGACGGCCACGCGGCGAGCGCCGCGCAGAGGGCGAGCAGCATCGTCGTCCGTGCGGCGAAGTCAGCGGGCCAACGCAGCGCGCCGCGCCTGCCGGACGCGGCAAGCGATGAAGTCGATGGACCCGAACGGCGAAGCGTGGTCATGAGCATGGTTCCCGCGCGCCGCGAACGGTGCGGCGCCATGCTTGCATGGTGCCTGCGCGGCGTCGCGCCGCTGCGCCAAAACCCCGGCCATCTCGGCCACGCGTGCGAGGCGCGCCGGTCGTCGCCGGATAATGGAGCCGTCACCCGCACAGACCCGAACGGGCGAGGAGCGCTTATGGCTGATCTGGTCGAAGGACTCGCCGCCCGGCACGATGCGGGCGGCGCGACGCACGCAGCAAGTGCCGCGCCGCCGTTGCGCGCGCAGGAATCGGCAACCGCGTCCAGCACGCCCGCGGATCTCCCCGTGATCGATCTGAGCCGCGCGGGCAAGGGCAACTATGTCGCGCGGCGCGGCAAGCTCGTGCAGGCCGCGTGGT
This sequence comes from Paraburkholderia sp. Ac-20347, assembly GCF_017104805.1. Classification (NCBI taxonomy): domain Bacteria; kingdom Pseudomonadati; phylum Pseudomonadota; class Betaproteobacteria; order Burkholderiales; family Burkholderiaceae; genus Paraburkholderia; species Paraburkholderia sp. Ac-20347. The sequence continues at coordinate 538 of NZ_JAAGPN010000047.1, forward strand.
ACGTCGTGGAGACCTGTGTGCTCGACAACCGGCTGCTGCCGTTCTCGGCGCTGCGCGTGGGACTGCTGCGGCTGTTCGGCGCGAAGATCGGACAGGGCTGCCGGCTCGTGCATCCGATGCGCGTGAAGGCGCCGTGGAATCTCGAACTGGGCGACAATTGCTGGATCGGCGTCGACGTCTGGCTCTACAACCAGGCGCCCATCCGCGTCGGCTCGAACGTGTGTCTCTCGCAGGGCGCGTTTCTGAGCGCGGGCTCGCACGACATGCGCACGAACATGGACCTGCGCGTCGCGCCGATCGTGATCGAGGACGGCGTGTGGGTGTCGTCGAAATGCGTCGTGCAGATGGGCGTGACCATCGGGCGCTCGGCGGTCGTCACGCCGCTGTCGGTCGTGCATCGCTCGCTGGAGGCGGGCGGCGTGTACGGCGGCAATCCGTGCCGGTTCATTCGCCGGCGGTTCGAGTGAGCGTGTGATCGTGTGATCGCGCCGCCGTGAAATACAGAACGGGCCCTTGAAACAGGGCCCGTTTTGCATGCCGCGCGCGATGTTACGCGCGCGCGTTCAACATCGCGCGTCGATCAATACCATCAATACCCATAGCCGACCGCGCGTCCCGCCGAAGCCGCCTGCGTGCTCGGCAGGATCAGGTTCACCACGCGGCTCCACTTCACGAGCGAAGAGGCGTCGACGAAGATCACGTCGCTCGGGTTCAGCTCGAACTCGTCGGCGGTGGCCATCGATTCGGGCGACGAAGCGTCGAGGTGATACACGGTGCGATGGCCTTCCTTCTGTCCGCGCACGACGTAGACCTGCGAGGCGTCGCCGGAACCCTGGCTGATGCCGCCCGCGTTGCCGAGCGCTTCGTTCAGCGTGAGGCGGCCGTTGTCGAGCGGAATGCTGCCCGGATGCCCGACTTCGCCCAGCACGTAGACCTTGCTGTCGTTCTCCGAATACACGCGGATCAGGTCGCCGTTCTGCAGGATGATGTTGTCGGGATTCACGCCCTTCTTGATCATGTCGGGAATGTTCACGAGCACCGTCTTCTTGCCGCGCGTCACGCTCACGCGCGAGCGGTCGCCCGCCGCCGTGAAGCCGCCCGCGCGGTTGATCGCCTCGGGCAGCGACATCGTCATGTCGTTGAGCACCATCAGGCCCGGCGTGCGCACTTCGCCGTCCACGTAGACGCGGCGGCTGCGGTACGCCTCGATGCGCAGCGTCACCTGCGGATTGTGCAGATAGTACGAGAGCTTGCTGGCGACGAGATTACGCGCGTCGAGTTCGGTCAGTCCGGCGACGTGAATCGGCCCGACGTACGCGACCTGGATCGTGCCCGTCGAATCGACCGTATAGCCCGACACCACCTGACTCGTGCTCTGATCCTGCTGCCCGTTGCTGCCGGACGAGGTCGTCGGCAGATTCATTTCGGGGTGATCCCAGACGACGATGGACAGCACGTCGCCGGGACCGAGCGTGTAGGGCTTGGGTGTGCCGAACAGCGACTCGACGTCGTTGGGCACGACGGTAGGCCGCGCGGCGTGTTCCTTCGCGATCAGCGCGGGGTTGATCTCGACGAGCGCGTTGGGCGGCGGCGCGTCGTTGTTCGCCCCGCCCGACTGCGCCGCCTCGGTGGCGGCTTTCGCCTGCGTGACGCTCGACGGCGCGGTCATGCCCGGCGAGAACGCGCAGCCCGCGACCAGCGAAACGAGTGCCGCGAGTGCCGCCGCCGCGCCCAGTGCGCCGCGCGATCCACGTGTTGCGCGCCGTCCGGCGCGTGCTTGTTGTTCTGTTTGTGCGTCTGCTTGTGCGTTCATGTTGGCGTTGATGTGTGTGTCTGCGAGTGCCGCTGCGTCGGCGCTCGTCACGCTCGAAACACCCGGTATGCTGTGTGACATAGCTTGTCCCCTCAGTTCAGGAATCGCTCACCCCCGGCCGGCGCGCATCGCCATCGCGTGCAGCGCCGCTCCGTCGCCATGCGGCCTGGCTGCGCCGCGTGTGATTGTTCAATCGTTATCTGTGTGATCCGCCGTGTTGTATCCGGCTTGTTTGCAACACGATTTCAGTTGCGCAACGTGGCCGTCGCTTCCGGCTGCTCGGCCGCATCGACGTGCAGCGCGCGCTGCGTGCGCGCACGCGCGGCGGCATGCGAAGGATGGTCGTGCAGCAGCGCGAGCAGCGAGCGCACCATGCCGCTCATCGCGTAGCGCGTTTCGAAGGTGCGCTGCGCCTGCGCGCGCATCACGCCGCGCTGCTGCTCGTCGAGACCGCGCCAGGCCGACAGCAGCCCGGCCGTGCCCGCCACCGTATCGGGCGCGACGAAGCCCGCGCCGTCCGATTCGATTTCGCGCCACACGTTGACCTTGTCCGACACCAGCACGGGCAGCCCGCACGCGAGCGCCTCGGCCACGGACACGCCGAAATTCTCCTGATGCGAGGGCAGCACGAACACATCGCTCGCGTGGAACGCGCCCCACTTGAGATTGCCTTGCAGCATGCCGGGCCAGCTGACGCGATGCGCGATGCCATGCGTCTGCGCGATCGCCTGCAGTGCGGGCTGCCAGTCGTTCTTGTCGGGGCCGGCCATCAGCAGATGGGCGTCGGGCGTCGCGCGCGCATGTTCGGCGAACGCGTGCACCAGCAGATCGCAACCTTTCTTCGGATGCAGACGCCCGAGAAACAGCACGATGCGCTTGTTCCGCAGATGCGGGTGCGCGCGGAGGAACTCCTCGCGCAGCGTGTCCGCGTCGAGCGCGGGCGGATTCGTGCCGAACGGCACGACGCGTTCGTTGGCGCGATACAGCCAGAACGATTCGCGCGCGAGCACGCGCTCTTCCTCGGTCGTGAAGATCACGGCGGCGGCGTCGCGCAGCACGCGGTATTCGGCCCACGGCCAATACGCCCATTTCTTCAGATGCTTGAGCGGATAGGTGATGCGGAACCACGGATCGAGCATGCCGTGCGCGTAGACGTAGTAGGGCAGACGCGTCGAGCGCAGCGCGCGCCACGCGCCGTAGCCGTGGTATTGCCAGAGACCGTGCACGATCGCGGCGTCGAAGCGCGTGGCGTTCTCGCGCAGCCAGGACAGGTAAGACGGGCAGTAACCGTAATGGCCGCGCGCCGGACCGAGCGCGTGCAGCGGCAGCGGAAAATCGCGCACATAGGGCGCGTCGATCGGATCGAGCGAGGCGACTTCGATGCGATGACCGAGGGCCGCCATCGCAAGACCGCTCTGGCGCACGCCTTCGATGGGACCGCCCGAACGTGGATCGACGGTGGACACGAGGTGCAGGATTTTCATCGGGGCTCCGGAGTCGCGTAGGGAGTGAGCGGCGCCGGCGCGGGCGCCGGGGGACGAAAGGCGGGCTCGGTGCGTTCGTGCCTGCGCGGGCGTTGCGGGGGATGCGAGTACGGATCGGCGTGGGCGCGGCGGCGCAGCACGTCGAGACGGTAATGAAGCTGCGAATACAGCGCGACGACGAGACCGAGCGCGACGCCGTACATGAGGCCCGAGAAACGCGGCCCGAGCGGATTGCCGCCGATCGACGCGCCCGGCAGCGCGGCCAGCATCAGGATCGCCATGCTGAACGGCATCAGCAGTGGCTCGCGCGGCGCTATTCGATGCCAGCGCCGGAACGCGAGTCCGGCCGCGACGAGCGCGACGAGCACCGCGATCGGCATGCACGCGCCGAACACGACGCCTTCCGCGTAGAGCTGATAGACCCAGAAGTTGTGGCCCGCGACCCAATCGCTGGTGTCGAAGTAATCGGCCTTGCTGAAGGTCTCGCGCACGTAGGGGAAATAGATCGGCGAATAGCGGTAGACGTGGCCGTAGCCCTTGCCGAACAGCAGCGTTTCCGCCGATGCCGTCACCTGATCGTATTGATCGCGGATTTCGGCGATGCGCGTGATGGTGGTCGGGTCGCGGTCCGAGTCGGAGTTCTGCGCCGCGAAGATGCGCTGCGACCAGTGATTCGTGATTGACGGGAACAGCCACGCGGTGCCCACCGCGAGCGCCACCACGCACAGCAGCGCCGCGCCGGTGCGCACGGCCGATTTGATCAGATGACTGATCGACGGCGCGGCGAGCCACGCGGCGAACATCGTCAGCAGCACGGTCGCGAGCAGCAGGCTGCGCGTGACGCTCAGCAGCTCGACCACGAGCGTGGCGAGGAACACGAGCACCATCCACACCGAGAAGCGCCGCGCGACGATGAACTGATGCAGCAGCATCGCCTGCAACGCGAGCATGGTCGGCGAGACGATGCGAAAGCGGATGTCGGACAGCGGCCCGCCCACGGCGAACATGCCGAACAGGAACGTGAAGACGAGGCCCAGCACGTTCGCGTAGTAGAGCGCGTTCTGTATCTGCGCGATGCGCACCGGATGCCACGGACGGCACATCGCGAAGTAGCCGAGCGCGAACAGCAGGAACGGCAGGATCACGCGCAGATAATTGCCGACCGGATTGTGCTGGAGCAGTTGCGCGACGAGACTGCCGCCGAGACTCAGCGCGAGCATGACCGTGACGAACGAGCGCAGCCGCGACTCGCGCGTGAAGCGCGGGCCGATCATCATCAGGATGGCGGCGGCGGCCAGCGCCGGAAACACCACCAGCCATTGGGCGCTGTGGCCGAACTGCGAGTCGGGCGCCTTGTAGTCGAAGGCGAGCGGCAGAAAGCACAGCCAGATCCAGAGGACCGCATGTTTGTTGCGCATCGGCGTTCCTCCCGGTGCGGTGCGTGGTTGCGCAGGCGGCCGACGCCGCATGCGGAGTTTCGCCCCAATATAAAACGCAGCGAACGCGTTGCCATGACGCTGGCGCGAAGGGACAGAATTGTGGCGGCTGAAAAAAAATGATCGATCTGTCACCGTGCGTCTGGCCGAGAACGCCGGGAAGTTGGCGCACGCCGACAGGCGGCCTTGCGCAAGATGGGGTCGGCTAGGGCGCTGCGCCGAATGCCGGAGCGCGGGTCGGTTGGCGCGTCGTCGGCTATCGAAGCGAAGCAGCGAATCAACCCGCGTCGGGGATCGCCATTGCGAGGAGGCGTCATGAATCTGTTGCGCGGCACGCCGCCCGCGGTGCGCGGACGTTCGATCGAACTCGACTTCGTGCGCGGCATCGCGATCCTCGCGGTGATGGGCTTTCACTTTCATACGGTCCACACGGGTTACGCGTGGGTCGACATCATCGAATATCCGCTCAAGAGCTTCGGTCACGAAGGCGTCAATCTGTTCTTCACGCTCTCGGGCTTTCTGGTCGGCGGGCTGTTGCTGCGGCAGTACGCGCAGAACGGACGCATCGCCGCGCGTCGCTTCATCGTGCGCCGCATCTTCAAGATCTGGCCCGCGTATTACGCGCTGATTCTCTTTCACGTGGTGGCCGGGCGGCATCCGCGCGATACCTTTCTGTGGCAGAACCTCACGCATCTGCAGAACTATTTCGGCACCTCGATTGCGCAGACGTGGAGCCTGGCGGTCGAGGAGCATTTCTATCTGTTTCTGCCCGCGCTGCTGATCGTACTCGCGCATTTCCGGCTGCGCGCCAACGCGCTGATCGGCGTGATGGCCGTGCTGTGCACGCTCGTGCTCGGCGCGCGCAGCATCGCCGTGGCGAGCGGCAATCTCGACGCCGCGTTCAATTACACGCAGTACCGCATCGACAGTCTGCTGTTCGGCGTGATGCTCGCGACCGTCTACTGGATGAAGCCCGAGGTCTGGCGCGGGATCGCCGCGCGCAAGGGCTGGCTCGTGGGCGCGGTGCTGCTGCTCGTCGCGTGGCTCACGCTGGCGACGCGTCATGTGGCGCTCGACGAGAGCATCGGCTTCACGCTGCAGGCCGCGGGCTTCTGCGCGCTGCTCGTGCTCGTGCTCGAACATTCGGGCGGCTTGCGCGCGTCATGGCTGTATCGCGCGATTGCGTGGCTCGGCGTGTATTCGTATGGGATTTACCTCTGGCATTCGCTCGCGCTCGCGCCCGGCGACTTTCTGATCCGCAAGCTCGCGGCGCTGCACGTGCCCGCGCTGGCCGCGTGGCCGGTCGTGCTCGGCGCGCAGTTCTTCGTCGCGATCGTGCTCGGTTATGTGACGACGCGCGCGATCGAGTTTCCGTTCCTGCGTCTGCGCGATGCGGTGTTTCCCGACCGCCGTCCGGCCCGCGCGAGCGCGGCCTCCGCGCCGACCGCGCCGGGTCCGGTCACGACCGCGCCGGCTTCCGGCACGCCCGATGTCGACGGCAAGATCGGCGGCGTGGCTTGATGAACGCGTTCAAAACCCTCACACCATCGCGTCCTGCAATGTGTGCTTGAACTGATCGAGCGTGTTGCGCGCGAGCAGATGCGCGTCCATGCGCGCGATGCCCGCACCGGGCGCGCGCGTGCTCCAGCTTTGCGCGAGCGTGTCGATTGCGTGGGCGATGGTGGCGGGTTCGAGATCGTCGAGCAGCGGACCGAGCGCGCCGTCGCGGCAGAACCAGCCGATCAGCCCGTCGGCGCTCGCGAGCACCGGCTTGCCGAAGCGATACGCCTGCACCAGCACGCCGCTCATGCCGTAGTGCTTGTGGTAGCCGAGCCAGACGGCGTCGCAGGCGGAGAACAGATCGCGTTCCATGTCGTCGGGCACGAAGCGGTCGAAGATCACCGGCGCGGGCGTCAGATGCGGCGCGTGCGCGTTGATGAATTCGCGCGTTTCGTCGTCCTGCTGACCGGCGATCACGAGGCAGGGCGCGTCGCCCTTGCGCATCAGCGCCTGCATCAGTTCGCGGATGCCCTTGCGCTCGCCGATCGCGCCATACACGAGCAGATAGCGCGTACGCGCATCGAGCCCGAGACGCGCGCGCGCGATCTGCGGATCGACGGCGTCGATCTCCGGAAACGGATCGGCGACGTAGGCGAGGCGCGTCGAGCGCGAGTTCGCGCGCGGCGTCGATTCGGGCGACGCCGCCGTGCGCGTCATGCGCGCGAGCCAGTCCGGCAGCGTCGGATCGATGGTGAGCAGCGTGCGCAGACCGCGTGCGCGCAGGCCGCGCCGGAACAGCACCGACTTCACGAGATCGACGAACGGACGGCGCGGCGTGCGCAGCCCCGCCTGCGCGTGATGGAACGTCATGCCCATCACGATGGCGATCCACGGCGTCTTGCCGAAGGGCGTGTCGAGCGCCGCGAGCGTGTAGAAAAAATAGTCGGCGTAGGGCACGACCACGAGTTTCACGCGCGTCATGCGACTGATGTCGGCGAGCGCGCGCGCGTAGAAGTCGCGAAAGCGCATGTACACGCTGCACGCGTATTGCAGGCCGCGCGGCACCGTATGCAGATCGAGCAGCACGACGCGCAGATCGGGCCGCGCCTCGCGCAGGATGCGCTGGACGAGCGGGTGCTCGGCGTAAGCCGTGTCCGTGACGACGAGGCAACGATGGCCGCCTTCCACGCAGGCCTGCGCGACCCACTCGACGTAGCGCCAGCGGTGGCCCGTGAAGTTGGGTTCGATGATCGCGACCCACTCGCCTTCGGCCGTCGTGCCGTCGCTGGCGGTGTCGCTTGTGACGGCATCGGCTGAATCGACGTCATCGGCATCGTCACGGCGGTATCTGGCGATCGACACGGTTTCCATGTGGTCGGCCTGTCTGAGGATTGTGCGTTTCACCATAGCAGCGACGCGCGTGCGCCACGCGCCAAAATGCGGGCCGGGTTGGCCGAAAACGCCTGGAGAGTCAGCGGCGCGTGCGCGATGCGGTACGCGCAACGCGCTGCAACATCGCGCGTCCGATTCCGCCTGGCAGATGGCGTCTGGTGACATTTGCGCCGCGGTAACGTCCAGAGGTCGGCCCCGCGAGACCCAGGGCCGACGCTGCGCGCCGTTCACGCGCGCACTGCACGAGCGAGTGCTGCATCAGTACAGGAACAAGGAGAAGCGGATTGCGCGCGATGCGGGTGCCGGCGTGGCCGGTCAAGGCGGGGTTCGGTCCCGGCGCGGCGACGTGGGTGTTGCTGCAGCAGGTCGTCGTGCGCGGCCTCGTGGCCGTCAAATTTCTGGTGATCGGGCGCATTCTCGGGCCGTCCGCGATCGGTCTCGCGAGCGTGGCGCTGCTCGCGGTCGCGATCGCCGAAGCGCTCTCCGATACCGGGCTCGCGCAGGCCGTGATCCAGGGGCCGACGCCGCCCACGCGCGATCAGACCGGTAGCGTCTGGACCACGCTCGCCACGCGCGGCCTGCTGATCGCGCTGCTGCTGGTCGCGTGCGCGCCGCTGATGGACGCGCAATTCCATCTCGGCGGCGCGCTCGGTCTCGTTCAACTGGCGGCGCTGTTGCCGCTGTTGCGCGGTCTCGCGTCTCCCGCGTATTTCATTGCGCAGCGCGAGCGGCGCTTCCAGCATATCGCGGGCATCGAGATCGCCGCCGCGTGCGTCGATTGCACGGTCGGCGTGGGTCTCGCGCTCACGGGCATGGGACCGTACGCGCTGCTGCTCGGCATGATGGTCGGCGAGGCCTTCAAGAGCGTGCTGACGTGGACCACGCTCGCGCCGCGTCCGCCGATCCGGCTGCGCTGGTCGGGCATCGGCCATTACGTGGGTTTCTCGCGCTGGATCTGGGCGAGCAGCGTGATCATCCTCATCACCAACCAGTTCGACAAAGTGGTGGTCGGCAAGCTGCTCGGGCCGGCGCAACTGGGCGCGTGGCAGATGTCGTCGAAGCTCGCGCAGATGCTGCTCGCCGACGCCGCCATCGCCATGTCGCAATACCTCTTTCCGACCTTCGCCGCGCATCATCGCGGCGGCGCGCAGGCGGCCGCGCGGCTGTTCCGCATCTATCTCGGCGTGACGGCGCTCGGTCTCGCGGTCGTGGTGATCGTGCTGCGTTTCGCGGCCGAGCCGCTGTTCTCGCTCGTGCTCGGCGCGGCGTGGCTGTCGGCGGTGCCGTTGTTTCGGATCTTCGTCATCAACATGGCGATCAGCGCGCTGAATTCGGTGCTCGCGTCGTATGTGCGCGCGGTCGGCGATGCGCGCGCGGTCACGGTCGCGTCGCTGATCCAGGTCGCGACGCTCGCGGTGAGCGTGCCGATCGCTACGCAGCATTGGGGCGTGATGGGCATTGCGTGGTCGATGACGCTGGGTCTTGCGTCGGGCGCGGGCTGGATGCTGTATCGCGCGTGGCGCAAGCGCTGACGCTTGTGCACTGAGTGTCGATGCGCGTCGATGTCGGGCGAGACGTGCCGCATGCGTCAAATGCGACTCAGACGCACTCAAGCCCGCAGCGACGCCTCGACGATTTCCGCCAGCTGATGCCCGAGCGTCGGCGTGTTGAGCCGGCAATAGGCCGCGTGCGCGGCCGTGGCCATCTCGCGCATCGCGTCGGGCGGCAGCGCCCACGCGCGGCGCAGCGTGGCGGCGAGCGCCGCGACGCCGCCGTCGCGCTGGAACAGAAAGCCGGTGTGACCGTCTTCCACGTAGCCCGGCTCCGGTCCCATGTGCTGACGCAGCCGGTCGTGCACGACGGGCGGCAGACTGAGCGCGAACATATGCACGACCGACAGCCCCGCCGAGCCCGGATAGCAGCCCACGCGGCAGCGGCGGCTGATGGCGGCGATGGTGTCGTCGTCGTAGAGCGCGCCGTACCAGATCACGTCGCTGCGGTCGCGATAGCGGCGCTGCAGACTCGCGGCATGCTCGCCGCCGCCGACCACATGCAGCGCGATATCGCAGCCTTCGCGATGCAATTGCGCGATCGCCTCGATCAAGCCCTCGATCTGCGAATTCTCGCGTAAGCGCCCAATGAAGAGCACGCCGTTTTCCGTGCCGGTTTTCGCGCCGGGCTCGACCGTCGACGAAACCTGGAGCGAGTTGTTGGCGACCACGAGCTTGCGCGCCGGACAGCCGATGCTCACGAGCGAGCGCCGCGACGTCTCGGTATAGCAGACGTAGCGCTGCGCGAGCGCGACCGCGAGCCGGTAGCAGAGCGCGCGCACGAATCCCGCATGCTTGTGGCGATACAGCCCCTGACCGTGGATCAGCACCGGCACGCGCATGGCGCGGCCCGCGATGAGCGCGAGCCAGAGCGAGAGATAACGGACATCCGCGAAAATCAGCACGGCGTCGGGACGTTCGAGAACGATGCGCGTGAGCACGCGGCTTTGCATGCGGATGCGCCGCGAGGATAGACCCGCAATGCGCGTCTCGACGAATTCCTCGCAATCGGGCCGCTCGCGCGAAAAACCGTTCGCCTCCATGCCTTCCGAGCACGCGAACACCTTCACGCAGAACATGCGGTTCAGCGATTCGATCACCTCGACGCGATAGCGCGCGATCAGCGGCTGCACGTAGAAGACGACCGGCCGGTCGCGCACGGCGCTGCACGCCTCGTGGTCCTGTGCGTAGAGGCTCGTCCCGGAAGAAACGATCTTGTTTTCCACAGCCTGGCTCCAGCGTGCAGACGCGGTCAAAAGGGGACGAGTGTCTCGGGAATCCGGCCGTGCGCCGGTCAAATTTTCATATCCTCAGAATGTTGTAGGCGAGCCGTAGCAAAAGTGGAACCCGAAAATTTCTATTGAAACCGCGCCGCCCGCGAGGCCGCGCTATGGGCGATGCGGTATCGATAAACGCACGGAAAAAGTGCGGAAAATGGCGTAAACAGACGGGCAGATTGGCGGGATGCGCGTTTGCGATTGCGGGTCTTGATTGGCGTTCGACAACCTTTCGTTGTATTCAGCCGATGAATAGAATGTTTCGGACAACTTGTTTCTGGCGACTCGGAGACGACATCGACCTCGGGTAATCTCGAAGCGAGCGGATGAACACGCGCGTGATGTAGGTTGCGCACGCGAAATGCGCAGCGGCTGTCGTGTGTCCCGGCGAATGCGGAGAAACCGATGACGATGATCACAGCCGATGCATCCCCACCTTCGTTCGTGGACGGCGCAACCACGCAGCACGCGCGCACGGCCACCGCGACAGGCGCGCGCGTCGCCGCCGTGATCGCCACCAAGGGCCGCCCCGCTGCCACCGCGTGGGCTGTGCGTCTGCTCGCGCGGCAGACGGTGCCGCCCGCGCAGATCATTCTCTCGGCAAGTTGCGAGGACGATCTCGGTCCCTACGACGCCGAGGGCTTGCGCGTCGATGTGCTGATCGGCAGCGCGGGGTCGAGCGTGCAGCGCAATCGCGCGCTCGATGCGCTCGCGCCGGACATCGACATCGTGATTTTTCTCGACGACGACTTCGCGCCCGAGCGTCACTGGATCGCGCAATGCATCGAGGCGTTCGAGGCCGATAGCGGGCTTGTCGGCGTGTCGGGGCGCACGCTGCGCGACGGCGCGCAAGGTCAGCCGGCGACGTGGGACGAAGCGCTCGCGCTCATCGACGGCGCGCACGACGAAGCGCGCCAGCGGCCGCCGCTGCGTCCCTGCGACGAGCTTTACGGCTGCAACATGGCATGTCGCGCACACGCGATCGCCGATCTGCGTTTCGATGAACGGCTCGTGCTCTACGGCTGGCTGGAGGACAAGGATTTTTCGCGACGCCTCGCGCGCAGCGGACGGCTCGCCTATTGCGACTATCTGCTCGGCGTGCATCTGGGCCTGCGCGGCGGACGCGTCTCGGGCCGCCGCTACGGCTATTCGCAGGTGGTCAACGCGATGTATCTGTGCCGCAAGGGCGTGATGTCGCGCAAGGAAACGGCGAGCAACATCGTGCGCGCGCTCGGCATGAACTGCCTGAAGTCGATGCGGCCCGAAGCGCATCTCGACCGGCGCGGACGCCTGATCGGCAACGTGATCGGCATCGCCGATCTGTGCATCGGCGCCGTGCGTCCGGAGCGCGCGGCGCGGCTTTGAAGCCCGCGCCGCACGCTGTTTCTCGACGTCCTGGTTGCCGCTTAATTGCCGCTTAATTGCCGCTGCCGCGCGCGACGCGGCGCTGCTTGACGCTTTCCGCGAGACCTTCGAGCACGTTCACGCTGTCTTCCCAGCCGATGCACGCGTCCGTGATGCTCTGGCCATAGGTGAGCTCGCAACCTTCCTTGAGGTCCTGGCGGCCCGCCACGAGGTGCGATTCCACCATCACGCCGACGATGCGCTCGTCGCCCGCCGCGATCTGGCGGCCGATGTCGGCGCACACGGGAATCTGGTTCTCGTGCTTCTTCGAGCTGTTGGCGTGGCTCGCGTCGATCATCAGACGCGCGGCCAGACCCGCCTTGCCGATGTCGGCGCACGCGGCGTTCACGCTTTCCGCGTCGTAGTTCGGCGTCTTGCCGCCGCGCAGGATCACGTGGCAGTCCTCATTGCCCGCCGTCGAGACGATGGCCGAGTGGCCGCCCTTCGTCACCGAGAGGAAATGGTGCGGCTGCGACGCGGCCTTGATCGCGTCGACGGCGATCTTCACGTTGCCGTCCGTGCCGTTCTTGAAGCCGACCGGGCACGAGAGGCCCGAAGCCAGTTCGCGGTGCACCTGCGACTCGGTCGTGCGCGCGCCGATCGCGCCCCACGAGATCAGGTCGGCGATGTACTGCGGGCTGATCATGTCGAGGTATTCGGTGCCCGCGGGCAGGCCCAGTTCGTTGATCGAGACGAGCAGTTCGCGCGCCGTGCGCAGGCCGTCGTTGATCTTGAAGCTGTTGTCCATGAACGGGTCGTTGATGAGCCCCTTCCAGCCCACCGTCGTGCGCGGCTTTTCGAAGTACACGCGCATGACGATCTCGAGTTCGTTCTTGAAGCGCTTGCGTTCCTCGACGAGGCGCTTCGCGTACTCGACCGCCGCCTTCGTGTCGTGAATCGAGCACGGTCCGACGATCACGATCAGCCGGTCATCCATGCCGTGCAGGATGCGGTGCATCGCGCGGCGCGATTCGTAGATCAGCGTCGAAGCGGCTTCCGAGCACGGGAATTCGCGGATCAGGTGCGCGGGCGGCGTCAGCTCCTTCAGTTCGCGGATACGGACATCGTCGGTGTTGTGCGGGGGCATGTTGTTTTCTCCTGATCCTGGGTGCGTAGCGTGCGTCGGTCGGACGGTGCTTCAAAAATCGGTTAGATGAAAATGCGGCTCTGAGGCAATGCACGAAAAGTGCGGGACGAAAAAAAACCGCCAGGCTTTGCTGGCGGTTTCTCGTGTGTTCGGGGTCCTGCGCGTACTATCAACCCTCTCGATCCGCCAGCGGTCTGAGATACCAAAAGAAGTAAAAATAAAACTTCGTGGCGAACATGGCGGATTGGGTGTCTTTAAAACGGTTTCGCTGAAAAAGCGTTCGTTACGTCGAAAAGGGTGATTGCCTTTATACCCCGGCGCTCTCGCGGCTGGCAAGCGGGTTTGCGCGAAAAAGCGGATTATCCGCGCAATGGTGCGGTGCGATGCAGAAAATCCGCGTGGCGGTGCGGAATTTCCGCATCGCCACGCATCGTGCGCGTGGAGCGACCCGCGCGCACGCCTGCCTTAAACCGTGCCGCCGACCGTCATGCGGTCGATGCGCAGCGTCGGCTGGCCGACGCCCACCGGCACGCTCTGGCCCTCCTTGCCGCACACGCCCACGCCCGAGTCGAGGCGCATGTCGTTGCCGATCATGCTCACGTACTTGAGCGATTCCGGGCCGCTGCCGATCAGCGTCGCGCCCTTCACGGGGTAGGTGATCTTGCCGTTCTCGATCATGTACGCCTCGGACGCCGAGAACACGAACTTGCCGTTCGTGATGTCGACCTGGCCGCCGCCGAAGTTCACGGCGTAGAGGCCGTTCTTCACCGAGGCGAGGATTTCCTGCGGGTCCTTGTCGCCGTTCAGCATGTACGTGTTGGTCATGCGCGGCATCGGCAGCGCGGCGTACGACTCGCGGCGCGCGTTGCCGGTCACCGGCATGTTCATCAGGCGCGCGTTGAGCGAGTCCTGAATGTAGCCCTTGAGAATGCCGTCCTCGATCAGCGTCGTGCACTGCGTCGGGTTGCCTTCGTCGTCGATGTTGAGCGAACCGCGGCGATTCGGAATCGTGCCGTCGTCGACCACGGTGACGCCCTTGGCCGCCACGCGCTGGCCGATCTGGCCCGCGAACGCCGACGAACCCTTGCGGTTGAAGTCGCCTTCCAGACCGTGGCCGATGGCTTCGTGCAGCAGCACGCCGGGCCAGCCCGGTCCGAGCACGACGGTCATCGCGCCTGCGGGCGCCGGACGCGCTTCGAGGTTCACGAGCGCCGCGTGCACGGCGTCGTCGACGTATTTGCTGAGCACGTCGTCGGTGAAATAGCCGTAGTCGTAGCGGCCGCCGCCGCCGCCGCTGCCCACTTCGCGGCGGCCGTTCTGTTCGGCGATCACCGTGACCGAGACGCGCACGAGCGGACGGATGTCGGCGGCAAGCGCGCCGTCGCTGCGCGCGACCAGCACCACGTCGTATTCGCCCGCGAGACCCGCCATGACCTGGGTGATGCGCGGATCGCGCCCGCGCGCCATCTGCTCGATGCGTTCGAGCAGTTTGACCTTTTCGGTGGCTTCGAGCGAGCCGAGCGGGTCGGACGGCAGGTACAGATCGCGGCCCGCGATGCCCTTGAGCGAGGTGGCCACCTTGATCTTCTGCTTGCCGCCGCCGGCCTGGGCGATCGAACGCGTGGCGATGGCCGCCTGGCGGATCGCTTCGGGCGAGAGGTCGTCGGAGTAGGCGAACGCGGTGCGCTCGCCCGAGACCGCGCGCACGCCCACGCCCTGGTCGATGCTGAAGCTGCCCGACTTCACGATGCCTTCTTCCAGGCTCCACGCTTCGCTGCGGGTGGTCTGGAAGTAGAGGTCGGCGTAGTCGACGCGGTGCGTGAAGATCTCGCCGAGCGTGCGCGTGAGCACTGCCTCGTCGAGGCCGTAGGGCGTGAGGAGCAAGTCCTTCGCGGTCGCCAGATTGCGGATGCCGGGTTCGATGATGTTCATGCGCTCAGTGGGATCAATCGATGAGTCTGTGAAGGAAGATTCGGGCGCGGTGCGCTCAATTCAAGTGGCGCGCCCGGGTTCGTCAGGAACAGTCGAGCACGCGATGCCGCCACGCAGGCAGGCTCGCGCGCACGGCGGCGATACGGTCGAGGTCGAGGTCGCCGATCACCACGCCGGGGTTTTCGTCGAGCACGTCGACGATCTCGCCCCACGGGTCGATCAGCATGCTGTGGCCCCAGGTGCGGCGGCCGTTCTCGTGCGTGCCGCCCTGCGCCGCGGCGAGCACGTAGCACTGGTTCTCGATCGCGCGGGCGCGCAGCAGGATCTGCCAGTGCGCGCGGCCCGTGGTGTACGTGAACGCCGACGGCACGACCATCAGCGCGCAGCCGTCCTGGCCGCCCATGCGGCGGTACAGCTCGGGAAAGCGCAGATCGTAGCAGACCGACAGGCCCGCGCGGCCGAACGGCGCATCGAAGGTCTGCACCTCGGTGCCGGGGCGGATGGTGCGCGCCTCGTCGAACGATTCGGCGCCTTTCTCGAAGTTGAACAGGTGAATCTTGTCGTAACGCGCGCGCTCCGCGCCGCTCGGGTCGAACACGAGCGTGGTGTTGAGCACGCGGGTTTCCTCAGGCGCTTTCAGCGGCAGCGTGCCGCCGATGATCCACACGCCGTGGCGCTGCGCGGCATCGGCGAGAAAACGCTGGATCGGGCCGTCGCCGTAGGCTTCGCGGATCGCGAGCTTGTCGGTGTCCTTGTGGCCCATGAAGCAGAAGTACTCCGGCAGCAGCACGAGCTGCGCGCCCTGCGCGGCGGCGTCGGCGATCAGGCGTTCGGCTTCGGCGAGATTGCGCGCCGGATCGGGCGTGCTGACCATCTGCAGCGCCGCGACGCGGAACGGGGTGATCGGTGGGGTGGACGTGGCGGCGTGGGAGGGAGATTCGCTCATCGGCGGCTCGTGAGTGGACGGTGTTCGTTGCCGGCCCGTTCGGGCGGCCGCGCCAGCAAGGAGGGGTTCCGTGATCCGGACCTCAATGCGCCGCCGCCGGGACCTGCGCGTCCATCTTACCCTGATCGCCGCGCAGACGCTCGACGTGGGGTTTGGCCCAGGAGCCCGTGATCGCGTAGTCGCGCGCGAACGCCGACTCGACCGTGTGCGAGAGCGCGATGTCGCCGGCCAGCGCCGCGAGACCGAGCAGCGGATTGATGATCGCCGCCACCACCACGCCCGCGCCCGCGCTCACCGTGGGCACGACATGCACGCGCAGATCCTGGGTTTCGTGCGCGAGATCGACGGTGCCCTGCATCTGCGCGCGGCCCGGCGCGGTGACGAGCCGGAAGTCGCTGGTGCGGCCGATGCCGTTCTCGATCTGCCCTGTGCCCGTGATGCTCGTGAAGGGCAGCCCCTGGCCGATCACGTCGCGGAAGTCCATGGTCGCGAAGCGCGCGAGGCTTTGCAGGCTCAGCACGCCGAGCAGCGTGGCCACGCCCTGATCGATCTTGAGGATCTGGCCGTGGCGCAGGTCGAGCGCGAGATTGCCGTTGAGCGTCGGGAAGTCGATCTTCGTGGGGCCGCCGCGCCAGACCAGATTGCCGGTCAGCGTGCCTTCGCCGTTCTTGACGGCGTGCGCGACGCCCGCGCGTTCGAGCAGCTTGCCCGCGTCCTTGATGTCGACGTGGAAATCGAGCGCGGTGCGGCGCGGCGTCTGCGACGCGCCGCCGGCCGTGTCGGCGGGCGCGGTTTCGTCGCCGATCGCGCGCCAGCTTTCGGTGGCCGTGAAATGCGCGTCCGGGTTCAGGATGTCGAGCTTGTCGAGCTGCCAGACCGGCACGCCGTTCTCGTCGTCATTGTGCGCGTTGATCTGCAGACGGCCGAGGTCGCGGCCGCGCACGATCAGCTGGTTCACCACGAGGTCGATCGACGGCATGTTCTGCGCGGGCTGCGAGACCGCCTGGCCGAGCAGGTCGTTTTCGGTTGCGGCGGGCACGACCAGACGGGCGAGGCGCGCTTCGAGCGTGCCCGGCGACCCCGGCACGGCGCCCGGCTTCCACGAAACGTGGCCCGAGACCTGGTTCGAAGCCAGATTGGCCTGCCATTCGTTGCCGTGCTCACCGCTGCGCGAGGCGCCGACGATCACGTTTTCCCAGTGGCGCTTGAGCAGCGTCAGCATGCCGACGTGGACTGCGAAGCGCGACGGCAGGTACTGCGCGAACGCGCCGCCGGGGGCGATCGGGGCGGCGGCAACGTTTGCCGCGCTGGCCGGCATGTTGGCGGAAGCGCTGGCCGCCGTGTTCGGCGCATTGACCGACGCGCCGCTCGCCGGATTCGCCACGGCGTTGGCCGCGCTCGTCGCGGCGGGGCTGGAGGCGCCGTTCGTCATGGCCGTCGCGGCCGCGTTCGCCGGAGCGCCGGTGCTGGCGGCTTCGTTGTGAGCGGCTTGAGCGGCTTGATCGGCATGTTCCGGCGCAACGGCCGCGTTGCTCGCCGCCGCCCTGCCGCGCAGTTGCTGGACCACGAGGCGCCAGGCGTCGGCGTCGAAGGCGGGCAGATCGACGGCTGCCGTCACGCCTTCGGCGGGCAGATCCGCGGGCTTGTTCATGCCGATCGCGCCGCGCACCACGTCCGGCACATGGCCCGGATTGCGCCGCAGCACGTAACGCGCCGCGAGCGGGCCGAGCGCGAGTTCCGCGTGCTGATAATTCGCGTCGTCGGTGGCGCTGGCGACCGTGCCCGCATCGCCGGCGTCGCCGGTGCCCGGTTGCAGATCGAAGCGCAGCGGCATCTGCGCGCCCGCCGCCTTGCCGAACGGCGCGGGCAGGTCGATCGCGAGATCGGTGAGATCGGAACTCGCCTTCACGTCGGGCAGATGGCCGCGCGCGCCGTCCACCGAAAGCGAGTAGGGCGCCGTGCCCGAGAAGCGGTCGAGCACCGCCGCCGCCGTGCCGTGCAGATTGAGCCCGCGCGCCGCATCGACGGCCACGTTGCCCGCCACGTCCAGCTTGTAGCGGCCGTCCTCGCGCAGCCCGCCGTTCGCGCGCAGGTCGCCGCCGAGGAAGCGGCCCGTGAGGCGCTCGACCTGGGCGCTGCGGTTCGTGAAGCGTACCTTGCCGTTGAGCGCGGAGAGCGGCGGCACGTTGTCGGCGGCCAGCGTGTTGTTCTCGAAGCCGATCGCGCCCGCCACCAGCACCTTCGGCATCGGCTTGCGCGGGATCGTGAGCTTGAGCGCGAGCGTGGCCGGCCCTTGCGCGCGCACCTTCGCGGGCGCGTGCTTCGAGAGCGCGCCGATCGAGCTGTTATCGGCATAGGCGAGCAGGTCGGCGAGCGGCCCGCGTCCCGCGCCCTGGATCACGAGATCCGAGCCCTTGACGCCGAGTTCGTCGATGCGGCCGTTCACGTCGCGCAGCACGAAGTCGCGGTAATGGCCGCGCGCCACGTCGAAGCGCAGTTCCTTTTCCTTGAGCGTGAACACGCCGTCGATGCCGTCGAACGCGGGCCACACATTGGGCACGCCGTTGCGCATGGTCTTGGGCGGATACGGCGACGGATCGAAGCGGCCGTTCTGGAACGGCGCGACGATGCGGAACTGGCCCGCGTCCGGATCGCGCGAATAGGGGAATTTGGCGAGGTCGCCGTGAATCTCGATGGTCGCGCCTTTCGAGATGCCCGCCTGCAGCCCGTGGCCCAGATAGATGCGCGTTTTCTCGCTGATGCTGGTGGGCAGATAGCGCGCGATGGCGTTGACCTTGGCCTCGTCGAAATGCGCGATGAGGTCGAGCGCGCCGCGTCCGTGGCCCGGATTCGTGTAGTGCGCGGTCATTTTGGCGCGCGCGTCGGCGTTCTGCACGCCCAGCTCGGTTACGTCGACGGCGAAGGCCTTGAGCTTGTCGCCCGGATTGCGCTGCGCGGCCACGGTCCATTTTGCCGTGCCGTACAGACTGTCGAAGGTCAGGCGCGGATCGTCGAACACGCCGGGCAGCGTGACCGCCGACTTCGAGGCGTCGAGGCGGATCGTGCCGTGCGATTCGTCGGCGTCGATATGCCCCCAGAGATTTTCGAAGCCCGGCAGACCCGCGCGCGGGTGATTGCGCGGCGTGAGGCCCGGCCCCGGTTCCTGCGCCGCCACGCTGATGCCCTGCAGATCGCCCTTGAAGCGGTAGTGCAGGATCGGCTCCGCCGCCGTGGTGCGCTGCTCGGTGGCCGCTTCGCCCGCTTCGGGCGCGGCGCGTTCGAGCGCGAGTTCGTAATCGGCGACGAGCCCTTGCGGATTGAAGCGCACCAGCGCGTTCTGCACGCGGTTGGGCAGCGGTAGCGCGCGCATGAATTCGGCGAGGATGCCCAGGTCGATGCGGTCGCCGCGCACGCTCACGAGCTGGCCCGCCTGCAGCGATTGCTGGCGAAAGCGCGCGTCGAGCGTGGTGAGCGCGAGCGTGCGCACGAGCGGCGTGCCGTCTTCGAGCGGCGGCTGGCCGAGTTCGGCGTGGAAGTCGCGCAGTTGCAGCGTGAAGTCGCCGGGCGCGAGACCCATGCGCCAGTTGAAACCGGCGACCGGCAGATCGAGGCGCGGCTGCGTGGGCTTCACGCGCAGCGCGATATTGTTGCCGCTGAGCACGCCATCGGCGGACTCGATGCGGCCGTTGTCGAAATGCGCCCAGATCGCGTTGTCGATGCGACCCGCATAGGTCATGATCGGCAGCGGAACGTAGCGCGCGAGCGTGGGCAGATCGACGGGGCCGGTCGAGACGTAGGCGTTGCCGCTCCAGGTGTTCGGCTTGCCGGCGGGCGCGAGGCGCGAGTGCTTGAACTGCGCGCGGAAATCGAGCGGACCGTGCAGCACCGTGCCCTCGGCGGGCGCCTGCAGCGCGATGCGGTGGTCGTAACCGTCGTTGAGAATCGCGAGGCGGATGTTGGACAGCTTCAGCTCGGGCGCGTCGCGCGTGGCGTCGGCCCAGCGCAGCGTGCCGCCGCGCAGCACGATGGCTTCCTGGCGCATCAGCCAGGTCGTGAAGGTGGCGTTGCCGGTATGCGCGGTGGGTACGGGCACGCCCGCGACCGTGAGCGTGCCGTCGTCTTCGCGCGTGATCAGCACGTCGGGCCGCTCGACGATCATGCTCGACAGCAGCGGCTCGAACAGCACGAGCGAGCGCCACGACACCGAGGCGGTCGCATGCGGCACGTTCAGCGCGAGCTGGCCCTGGCGATTGCGGATCGTGAGGTCGGCCACGTCGATGCCCGGCTGGAAACCGGACCAGTGCGGCGAGAGTTTGCCGATGCGGAAATCGGCGTGGATCTTGTCGGAAACGAGCTTTTCGATGCGCGGACGGAAGTCGTCCACATGCGGCAGCACGATGTAGCGCAGACCGAGCAGCAGCACCGAAACGATGAAATACAGGACGAGCGCGATGCACGCCAGCACGCGCAGCGTGTGACGGAGTACCGGGTGGTGATGCTGGGAGCCCGCGTCTGCACTTTCCCGGCTGGCGTGTCCGGTGGGGTGCGGGCCGGCGGGGTCGTTACGCTCGGACATGCTGCGGCGGGTGGGGTATGGTAGCGTTGCGATCTGACGACGAAATGTATCACACAGGGCCGTATACAAGGCCATCCGGGGAAGCCGGGATGGCCCGTGGCGCGCGGGTTTTTACATGACGGGCAGGGCGGGTGACGCGCGCTTCGGTGTCCGGCGCAATGCTGCGGGCGAAGCGCGGGCGCTCAGGCTTCGTGTCTGGCGTTTGCAAGCCTTGCAACGGAACGTCACAGCAAAACGTCATAGCGGATCCTCATGCGCGTCATCTTCGTCGCTTCGCGGTTCGCGCGTGTTTTGCGTGCGTCCAACGTGCGTCCCGTGTATTTTCCCTTTCCCGTGCATCTTTCATCCGCGCGATCATCGACGTTTATCTCCGCTTATTCCGCCGGGCCAGGCTTTCATGACTGACATTCCCCTTCTGAGTTCCAGTTATTCGCGCTATGCGGCGCGCGCTTATGCGGCCCGTCCCGGCCTCGAAGCCCAGGTCGAAGCGCTCGCCGCCGCGCCGCTCACGCGCGAGCGCATCGTCGCCCGGCTCGACGCGCTGTGCGCGCAGGCGAGCGGCCAGACGCGTGACGCAGCAAGCGGCGCACCCGCTCAGGCAGTCGCTCAAGCAGACGCTCAGGCAGTCGCTCAAGCAGCACCGATCGCCCTCACCGACGAACAGTTGAAGACCGCGCTGCGCCAGTTTCGCGTGGAAGTGATCTGCGCGGTGATGGAGCGCGATCTCGGCGGTGTCGCCGACGTCGCCGAAGTCACCGGCACGATGACCGATTTCGCCGAAGTCACGATCCAGCGCGCGCTGGCGGTCGTGAGCGCCGATCTCGAAACCGTGTTCGGCGAGCCGCGCGGCCCGAACGGCGAGAAGCTCACGCTCGGCGTGGTCGGCATGGGCAAGCTCGGCGGGCGCGAGCTCAACGTGTCGTCGGATATCGACCTGATCTTCGTCTACGAGGACGACGGCGAAACCACCGGCGGCCAGCGCTCGCCGATCGCCACCCAGGACTACTTCACGCGCGTGGGCAAGCGGCTGATCGGCGCGCTCTCGGACGTGACCGCGGACGGCTTCGTGTTCCGCGTCGACATGCGGCTGCGGCCGAACGGGGACTCGGGCCCGCTCGTGTGCAGCCTCGGCATGCTGGAGGAATATTTTTACGTGCAGGGCCGCGAGTGGGAGCGCTACGCGTGGATCAAGGGGCGGCTGGTGTCGGAGCGCGACAGCGACAGCGCGCAGCGCCTCGCCACGCAGCTCGATTCGCTCGTGAAGCCATTCGTGTACCGGCGTTACCTGGATTTCGGCGTGATCAGCGCGATCCGCTCGCTGCATCTGCAGATCCGTCAGGAAGCGCAGCGCCGCGCCATGATGCGTCCCGACAAGGCCGACGACATCAAGCTCGGGCGCGGCGGCATCCGCGAAATCGAATTCAGCGCCCAGGTGTTCCAGCTGATTCGCGGCGGCCAGGACGCGGGCTTTCGCGTGCGCCCGACGCTCGCCGTGCTCGGCTACGCGGCGGCGCGCGGCCTGATCGCGCCCGAGGTCTGCCATGACCTCACGCTCGCCTATAGCTTCCTGCGTGAACTCGAACACCGCCTGCAATACCGCGACGACGCGCAGACGCACGCGATGCCCGTCGACGACGCCGAACGCGCGGCGCTCGCAAAGTCGATGGGATTCGCCGACTACGCCGCGCTGATGAGCGTGCTCGAAGCGCACCGCGAAAAGGTCGAGCGCCAGTTCGACCAGATCTTCTCCGACAAGGTGGCCGGCGAAAGCGGCTGCGGCGCGCCCGAGGACGGCGCGGCGGCGTGGGTGTGGAGCGGCGCGCTCACCGAGGAAAGCGCGGACGGCGCCTTGCTCGAACGTCTCGCGGAACTCGGTATCGACGATCCGGCGCCGCTGCTTGCGCGCCTGCGCGGGCTGTGGACCTCGTCGCGCTACACGGGCCTGCCCGAAAAGAGTCGCGAGCGTTTCGACGTCGTCGCGCAGCGCGCGCTCGACGCGGCGCGCACGCTGGAGCCGCGCGCGCGGCGCGGCGTCACGCTCGCGCGCATGTTCGACCTGCTCGAAACGGTGATCCGGCGCGGCGCCTATCTCGCGCTGCTGACCGAATACCCGGATGCGCTCGACCGCGTGCTCAAGGTGCTCGGCGCGTCGCGCTGGGCGTCGGGCTATCTGATTCGCCATCCGCAACTGCTCGACGAACTGCTCGACGACGAAGCGATTTCCTCGCCGTTCGACTGGCCCGAGTTTTCGCGCCTGCTGCGCGCGCGCCTCGCGGCCGCCGCCGACGTCGAGCAGCAAATGGACCTGCTGCGCCACGCGCACCAGGCCGAAGTGTTCCGCATCCTGCTCAACGATCTGGCCGGACGGCTCTCGGTCGAGCACGTGAGCGACCGCCTCTCGGAGCTCGCCGACGCGGTGCTCGACGCGACCATCGAAACCGTCTGGAAGCAGTTCGCGAAACGTCACCGCGAGGTGCCGCGCTTCGCGGCGATCGCGTACGGCAAGCTGGGCGGCAAGGAACTGGGCTACGCGTCGGACCTCGACATCATCTTTCTCTACGACGACGAGGACGAGCGCGCCGCCGAAATCTACGCGACTTTCGCGCGCCGCCTGATCACCTGGCTCACGACCGCGACGGGCGCGGGCACGCTGTTCGACGTCGATCTGCGGCTGCGGCCGAACGGCGAATCGGGGCTGCTCGTCACCGATCTCGACGCGTTCCGCCGCTATCAGCTACGCGAAGGCGACGCCGCGAATACGGCCTGGGTGTGGGAGCACCAGGCGCTGACGCGCGCGCGTTTTTCGGCGGGCGACGCGGGCATCGGCAACGCGTTCGAGGCGATCCGCGTGCAGGTGCTCACCACGCCGCGCGACGCCGCGCCGCTCGCACAGGAGATCGTGCAGATGCGCCAGCGCGTCGAGGACGGCCATCCGAATCGCACCGAGCTGTTCGATCTGAAGCACGATCGCGGCGGCATGGTGGATATCGAATTTCTCGTGCAGTACTGGGTGCTGCTGCACGCGGCGCAGGACCCGGAGCTGATCCGCAATACCGGCAATATCGCGCTGCTGCGCGAGGTGTCGCGCTTCGGGCTGATGAGCGAGGCGGAGGCGGATACGATCGGCGCGGCGTACCGGCTGTATCGCAAGCTGCAGCATCAGCTGCGGCTCGACGGCATGGAGACGGCGCGCGTGGATCCGGCGCGCGTCGAGCGCGAGCGCGAGACGGTGCTCGCGTTGTGGAAGCGGGTGTTTGGGGAGGGGTGAGGGGAGGCGTCAGGCTTTCAGCAGACGCCGCGCCAGCACGTCTTTCAGATCCCGCCGTGTATCGACGATCAAATGGACGACGATGTCCGGATCGTCGATCTGATGCACGATCCGGTTCATGCCTGCGATCACCTGATGAAAGCCGGGGAGACCCAGTTCGGCCAGTTCGGGCGGGATCGCGCCAGATTGCGGAAACTTCGTGAGCAGGGTGACGGCGTCTTCGATGCTCGCGAAGGTCGCGAGCCAGGTTTCATTGCCGAATTTCGTGCGCAGATAGCGCCGCAAGTCCTGCAGGTCGTCCCGCGCGGAGCGCAGAAAAACGACGTTCATACGACGCCGTCGTCCTTGTCCATTTGCTTGAGTTCGGCGAACACATCCTTCGCCGCGACGACTTCTCCCGCTTCGATTTCCTTGCGGCCCAGGGCGAGAATCTTGAGCAGCGCGAGCGTCTGCTGCATGTCGTCGTACGATTGCGCGTCCTGCACGATGACCTTCGGCTCGCCGTCTTCGGTGATGAGCAGCGGCTCGCGGCTTTGCGCGACGTCGCGGACAATCTCGGCCGCGTGATTTTCCAGGTAGCTGACGGGTTTGATCTGCGCAGGCTTCATATCCACCTCGTTGCCCTCATTCGTAACGGATCACCGGACAGACTATAGGCCGGTTCGCGCGCGTCCGCGTTGCGGTATCCGGGATGCCGTGCGCTGTGCGCCTGAAGCCACCAACCTAAGCCGCCAACATCTCCTTCGCATGCCGCCGCGTGGTCGCGGTGATCTCCAGCCCGCCGAGCATGCGCGCGACTTCCTCCACGCGGCCCGGCTTGTCGAGCGGCGTGACGACCGAGACCGTGCCGCCGTTGCCGTCGCCGGACTTCGACACCTGGAAATGGTGATCGCCGCGCGCGGCCACTTGCGGCAAGTGCGTGACGCACAGCACCTGGCGCGCTTGCCCGAGTTGATGCAGCAGACGGCCGACCACTTCGGCCACGCCGCCGCCGATGCCCGTGTCCACTTCGTCGAAGATCAGCGTGGGCGTCGGGCTCGCGGCGCTGGCGATCACGGCGAGCGCGAGGCTGATACGCGCGAGTTCGCCGCCCGACGCAATCTTCGCGAGCGGGCGCAGCGGCACGCCCGCGTGGCCCGCGACGCGGAATTCGATTTGCTCCAGCCCATGCTGGCCGCCGATCGGCTCGCCATTCGAGCCGTTGCCGAGCGGCACGAGCGCCACTTCGAAACTGCCGCCCGCCATCGACAATTCCTGCATGCCCTGCGTGACCGCCGCGCCGAGCGCCTGCGCGGCCTTGGCGCGCGCTTTCGACAACCGGCGCGCTTCCGCGAGGTAGGCGTTCTGCGCTTTGTCCGCGGCGGCGCGCAGGCCGTCGAGATCGGAGGCGGCGTCGAGCGCCGCGAGTTGCTGGCGGCGCGCCGCGTGTTCGTCGGGTAGCGACTCGGCGGGCAGACGGAATTTGCGCGACGCCGAATGCAGCGCATCCAGACGGTGCTCCACCTGCGCGAGCCGGTGCGGATCGAGGTCGAGACGCTGCGCGTAATGCGAAAGCGAATACGACGCTTCCTGAAGCTGGATCGCCGCCGGTTCGAGCGCGGCGAGCGCGTCGTTGAGCTCGTTGTCGACTTCGGCGAGGTCGCGCAGCTTCGAGACGATCGAGTTCAGATGCGAAATCATCGCGTCGTCGGATTCGGAGAGCGCCGCGAGCGCGCCTTGCACGCCGTCGATCAGATTCGCCGAATTCGAGAGCCGCGTGTGCTCCGCGTTCACCTCTTCCCATTCGCCCGGCTGCGGCGCGAGCTTGTCGAGCTCGGCGAGCTGCCACGCGAGGCGCTCGCGCTCCAGTTGCAGCTCGCGGTCGCGCGACATGGCGGTCTGCACGGCCAGACGCGCGTCGCGCGCGTCGCGCCACGTGCGCGTGACGGCGGCGGCGAGGTCGGTGATGCCTGCGTGCGTGTCGAACAGCTCGCGCTGCGCGTCGGGGCGCATCAGCAGTTGATGCGCATGCTGGCCGTGAATGTCGACGAGCCGCTCGCCCACGTCGCGCAATTGCGCGAGCGTCGCGGGCGTGCCGTTGATGAAGGCGCGCGAGCGACCGTTGCTGTCCACGACGCGGCGCAGCATGACGACGCGCTCGCCGTCGGGCAGCGCGAGCGCCTGCTCGTCGAGCCATTGCTGAATGTGCGGCGGCGTGTCGAATTCGGCGGTGATGTCGGCGCGGCTTTCGCCCGTGCGCACGACGCCCGCGTCGGCGCGCGCGCCAAGCGTGAGCGCGAGGGCGTCGATGAGAATCGACTTGCCGGCGCCCGTCTCGCCGGAGAACACGGAAAAACCGCTGTCGAATTCGAGGTCGAGCGCGGCGACGATCACGAAGTCGCGTATCGAAAGGTGGCGGAGCATGGCGTCTTGGGTCGGGCTGGCGTGCCGTTTATACAGGGTTGTGGCGGGGTTGGACGCGCTTAGTCCTGCGGGTCGTCCTGCAGCGACGGGTGCTCGTTCCAGTGCAGCTTCTTGCGCAGCGTGCGGTAGTAGCTATAGCCGACCGGATGCAGGAAGGGCACGGTATGGCGCGAGCGGCGCACCTCGATGACGTCGTTCAGTTCGACGGCCGTGAACGACTGCATGTCGAAATTCACGTTGACGTCGCGGCCCGCGACGATCTGGATGCTCACCTTGCAGTCGTCGGGCAGCACGATCGGGCGGTTCGAGAGCGCGTGCGGCGCGATCGGCACGAGCACGATGCCCTGCAACTGCGGATGCAGAATCGGCCCTTGCGACGAGAGCGCGTAAGCCGTGGAGCCCGTGGGCGTGGCGACGATCAGGCCGTCCGAGCGCTGGTTGTACATGAAGCGGCCGTCCACGTGCACGCGCAGCTCGGCCATGCCGGAGAAGCCGCTGCGGTTCACGACCACATCGTTGAACGCGAGCGCCTGATAGATCGGAGCGCCGTCGCGCGTGATGCGCGATTCGAGCAGCGAGCGCTCCTCGCGCTCGAAGCTGCCCGCGAGCAGTTGCGGCACGATCTCCTGCATGTCGGAGAACGGGATGTCGGTGATAAAGCCGAGCCGCCCATGGTTGATGCCGATGAGCGGCGTGCGGTAGGGCGCGAGCTGGCGGCCGATGCCGAGCATCGTGCCGTCGCCGCCGAGCACCACGGCCACGTCCGCGCGCGCGCCGATTTCGGCGGGCTGAAGCGACGGATAGCCGGTGGCGCCGATTTCCTGGGCGGTCTGCGCTTCGAACACGACGTCGAAGCCGCGTTGCGAAATGGTCTGGGCGAGCGCCATCAGCGGCTCGCCGATGCCTTGGGTGTTGCTGCGCCCGACGAGCGCAACCGTCTTGAACTGGCTCTGGATCTTCTGGATCTGCATGCCGCAATTACACCATAGTCAGGTCCCGAAAAGGAACCTGTGAGCCAATACGGGCGGGGCGGCGAGCGAAAAAACGCCGCCTCGCGGCCGATGCGCCCGCGGGTGCTTTTCCCCTGCAACGCGGCGCCTTTCTCCCAAAAACCGGTGACGCGCCGATGACAGCGACCCATTTCGTGAGATACGTCGCGTGACAGGCCCCGCCAGGCGGCGGCCCGCCGCGGGTTCCGTCCGCCGCCCGAGCGCCCGCGTGCGTACTCGCCCCGAACCCGGCATTAGGCTAAAATTTTCAGTCATGTTAGATCCCCGCGCACAAACCCTCCTCAAGACGCTGATCGAGCGCTACATCGCCGAAGGGCAGCCGGTTGGCTCGCGCACGCTGTCGCGATTCTCCGGGCTGGAGCTGAGCCCGGCGACCATCCGCAACGTGATGTCGGACCTGGAGGAGCTGGGGCTCGTGTCCAGTCCGCACACTTCGGCGGGGCGCGTGCCCACGCCGCGCGGCTACCGCCTGTTCGTCGACACCATGCTCACCGTCGAGCCGTCCGGCGACGAAGACGCGCTCACGCGCGCGGTGAAAACCACGCTGCGCCCCGGCGAGCCGCAGAAGGTAGTGGCGGCGGCGGCCAGCGTGCTCTCGAATCTCTCGCAGTTCGCCGGCGTGGTGCTCACGCCGCGCCGCAGCCATGTGTTCAAGCAGATCGAGTTCATGCGCCTCTCGGACAAGCGCATCCTGCTGATCATCGTGACGCCCGAAGGCGACGTGCAGAACCGCATCATGGCGACGCAGCGCGATTTCGCGCCTTCCGAGCTGATCGAAGCCTCCAATTACATCAACGCGCATTTCGCGGGCCTCTCGTTCGACGAGGTGCGCCGCCGCCTGCGCGAGGAAATCGACGCACTGCGCGGCGACATGACCACGCTCATGCACGCCGCCGTGACCGCGAGCACCGAGGAATCGGATACCGGCGAGACCGTGCTGATCTCGGGCGAGCGCAACCTGCTCGAAGTGGCCGACCTTTCCTCGGACATGGCGCGCCTGCGCAAGCTGTTCGACGTGTTCGACCAGAAGACCAGCCTGCTGCAACTGCTGGACGTCTCCAGCCACGCGCAGGGCGTGCAGATCTTCATTGGCGGCGAGTCGCAACTCGTGCCGATCGAGGAAATGAGCGTGGTGACCGCGCCGTACGAAGTGAACGGCAAGATCGTGGGCACGCTCGGCGTGATTGGCCCGACGCGCATGGCCTACAACCGCGTGATTCCGATCGTGGACATCACCGCGCGGCTGCTCTCGCTCACGCTCAGCCAGAACTGAGCGGCTTGCGGGCCATGATCGGCGAAAGCGGCGCGTCGCGCCATTAGCCGAATGGCTAACGTTGCGGCGCGCACTGCGCTGCGTTGCCTGGCGCACACCGCAGCACACCCGCTGAGCGCCCGCCGCCTGATTGACCCGAAGCCGCCCGCTATAATGATCCCTTGTGCAACCGTTGCTGCGCTGCTCGCGCGGCGTACCTGATCGCCTATGCGTTTCGACCTCGAGCGGCCTCTGCAATCCGCTGTCGCGCATCGTGTTGCGGTGCTGCTCATCAATCTCGGCACGCCCGACGCGCCCACGCCGCGCGCCGTGCGCCGCTATCTCGCGCAGTTTCTCTCCGACCCGCGTGTGGTCGAGATTCCCGCGCCGATCTGGCAGGTGATCCTGCGCGCGCTGATTTTGCCGCTGCGCGGGCGCTCGTCGGCGAAAAAGTACGCCGCCGTGTGGACGCCCGAGGGCTCGCCGCTGCGCGTGCACACGCAAAAGCAGACCGACGCGCTGCGCCATCTGCTGCAGATCAACGACTACACGGTGCTGGTCGATTACGCGATGCGCTACGGCACGCCCGATATCCCGGCGATGCTCAATCAGCTCAAGCTCGCGGGCGCCGAACGCATCCTGCTCGTGCCGATGTATCCGCAGTACTCGGCGTCGACCACGGCCACGGCCTTCGACGCTGCGTTTGCTGCACTGCGGCGCATGCGCAATCAGCCCGAGATCCGCACGCTGCGCGGCTATCACGACCATCCGGCCTATATCGCCGCGCTGGCCGCGCAGGTGCATCAGTACTGGAGCGCGCACGGCAGGCCCGATTTCGCGGCCGGGGATCGTCTCGTGCTGAGCTTCCACGGCGTGCCGAGCCGCACGCTCGATCTTGGCGACCCGTACCACGAGCAGTGTCAGCAGACGGCGTCGCTGCTCATGCACGCGCTGGAACTCTCGTCGGTCGAGTGCCGCGTCACGTTCCAGTCGCGCTTTGGGCGCGCGCAGTGGCTGCAGCCGTACACGGCGCCCACGCTCAAGGAGCTGGGGCAGGCAGGCGTGCGACGTGCGGATGTGTTTTGTCCGGGTTTCACGGCCGATTGCCTGGAAACCATCGAGGAAATCGGCATGGAAGTCCGCGACGAATTCCTGCACGGCGGCGGCAAGGAGTTCCACCGTATTCCGTGCCTGAACGACTCGCGCGCGTGGATCGCGGCGCTCGGCGAGATCGTGGCGCAAAACCTGCAAGGCTGGCCGGTGCAGGCGGCGAGCGCCGGCGTACACGCTGCGGGCGCGGTGGCGTGACGCTGCTGTGCCGCGCGCGTTTCGCTTAATCAGGACGCAACGTATGAACTACAAAATTTCGACGGAGCCGGGCGCGCGCCTGCGCATCGACAAGTGGCTCTGGTCCGCGCGCTTTTTCAAGACGCGCTCGCTGGCCACCGATGCGGTCGGCAAAGGCCGCGTGCGCATTGGCGGCGAAGCGGTGAAGGCGTCGAAGGAAGTGCGCGTGGGCGATCGCGTGGAATTCGAGATCGATCACGTGGTCTGGGAAGTGGATGTGCTGGGAATCTGCGAGGTGCGCGGCCCGGCCAGCGTGGCGCAGACGCTCTACGCGGAAACCGAAGCCGGGCGCGCCCGGCGGGCGGCCGAGCAGGACCGGCGCCGGCTCTTTCGCGAACCGGCGGCCGTGTTGCAGGGCAGGCCGACCAAACGCGACCGCCGCACTATCGACAAACTTTCGCGTGAGGATTGAAGAGGGCTTCCATCGTGGCGTGGACGCCACCGTATTCGGTGGTGTTCTCGTTCACGGCGCCGGACATGCAGATGGTGGTGGTTCCGGCAATGAGTACCAGAGCGACCACCGATATGGCAAAGGTCAGTTTCACGGTACTCCCCAAGGGATCGCGCCAAAACGGCCAGGTGAACCCGGTTCCGGGTCCAATCGGTGCGGTGCCGGGCTCAGGGTATACGTGTGATAGAGCAGCACCTGTTCCTGAGTGTAGGTCAGGCGGGCGGCGCACTCAATTTCAATTTTTCCGCACTGCGGTAATGATTGTAACGGGCAGTTTCCGCGGTTTGACCGTTGTATAAAAAACCGCTGGAAAGCCCTTGAAACAAGCGATCCGGCACCCATGTGCTGTCGCAATGTACGAAGCATCTGTCGCGTCGGCACAACGGCTGCCGGGGCGGCGAAACAGACGGTCCGTACGGGCCGGTGCTTCGTGTCCCTTTTTACTATTCAACGACGTTCAGCGACATGGAAAACACGCAAGAGAACCCGACGAGCCAGAACCCCACGCCCGCGGACGACGCGTCCCAGGCCGCCGCACAGCCGCAGGCCGACGCCGGTCAGGTTGAGCAAGGCGGCGCGGACGCCGCGCTTGCCGAGGCGCAAGCGAAGGTCGCCGAGCTGCAGGACGCGTTCATCCGCGCCAAGGCCGAGACGGAAAACGTTCGCCGCCGCGCGCAGGAAGACGTCGCCAAGGCTCACAAATTCGCCATCGAAAACTTCGCCGAGCACCTGCTGCCGGTGGTCGACAGCCTCGAAGCCGCGCTCGCGCACGGCTCGGACGACCTCGCGAAGGTCAACGAAGGCGTCGAGCTCACGCTCAAGCAGCTGAGCGGCGCGCTGGAAAAGGGCAAGGTCCTCGCGATCAACCCGGTCGGCGAGAAGTTCGATCCGCACCGCCATCAGGCCATCTCGATGGTGCCGTCGGAGCAGGAAGCCAACACCGTCGTTAGCGTGCTGCAAAAGGGCTATGTGATCGCCGACCGCGTGCTGCGTCCGGCGCTCGTCACGGTGTCGCAGCCGAAGTAAGCGGTGTAAATGGCGCGCACCGCCGGGCGTCGGCAGTCAGACTGAAGACGCGGCGTCGCGCAGCCGTCATCCGCTGTAGCGCAGTTGTGCTTTCCGGTGGCCTCGCGGTCGTTTCGTAAGGCTTTAGAAAGTGAAGGTGGCGCTTTTTCCAAAACATCGCGAAAATGCGCCGCCGATTGAAAAAAATTAACGGATGCATAGCCCAAACCCCTTGAAAAGCGCCAACGCGGCACTTATTTGGGCAGCAGTTCCGAATTGAAGTGGACGCCAGCCGCGATCACGCGGATTGAAACCTTGTTGAAACCGCGTCGAAAACCGCGCAAAGCGGCGTCCTCGCAGCGATCAAAATTGGAGATTTGACAAAAATGGGCAAAATTATTGGTATTGACCTCGGCACCACGAACTCGTGCGTGGCGCTGATGGAAGGTAATCAGGTCAAGGTGATCGAGAACTCCGAAGGCGCCCGTACGACGCCGTCGATCATCGCCTACATGGACGACAACGAAGTCCTGGTCGGCGCGCCGGCCAAGCGCCAGTCGGTCACGAACCCGCGCAACACGCTTTACGCGGTCAAGCGCCTGATCGGCCGCCGCTTCGACGAGAAGGAAGTGCAGAAGGACATCAACCTGATGCCCTACAAGATCGTCAAGCACGACAACGGCGACGCCTGGGTCGAAGCGCATGGCCAGAACCTCGCGCCGTCGCAGGTTTCCGCAGAAGTGCTGCGCAAGATGAAGAAGACCGCTGAAGACTACCTCGGCGAGCCGGTCACCGAAGCCGTGATCACGGTTCCCGCGTACTTCAACGACAGCCAGCGTCAAGCCACCAAGGACGCGGGCCGCATCGCCGGTCTGGAAGTCAAGCGCATCATCAACGAACCGACCGCAGCCGCGCTCGCGTTCGGTCTGGACAAGGCCGAAAAGGGCGACCGCAAGATCGCCGTGTTCGACCTCGGCGGCGGCACGTTCGACATCTCGATCATCGAAATCGCGGACGTCGACGGCGAAATGCAGTTCGAAGTGCTCTCGACCAACGGCGACACGTTCCTCGGCGGCGAAGACTTCGACCAGCGCATCATCGATTACATCATCGGCGAGTTCAAGAAGGAGCAGGGCGTCGACCTCTCGAAGGACGTGCTCGCGCTGCAACGCCTGAAGGAAGCCGCTGAAAAGGCCAAGATCGAACTCTCGTCGGGCCAGCAGACCGAAATCAACCTGCCGTACATCACGGCGGACGCATCGGGTCCGAAGCACTTGAACCTGAAGATCACGCGCGCCAAGCTGGAAGCGCTGGTCGAAGACCTGATCGAGCGCACCATCGAGCCGTGCCGCGTGGCGATCAAGGACGCAGGCGTGAAGGTTGGCGACATCGACGACGTGATTCTCGTCGGCGGCCAGACGCGTATGCCGAAGGTGCAGGAAAAGGTGAAGGAGTTCTTCGGCAAGGATCCGCGCCGTGACGTGAACCCGGACGAAGCCGTTGCAGTCGGCGCCGCGATTCAAGGTCAGGTTCTGTCGGGCGACCGCAAGGACGTGCTGCTCCTCGACGTGACCCCGCTGTCGCTCGGTATCGAGACGCTCGGCGGCGTGATGACGAAGATGATCAACAAGAACACCACGATCCCGACCAAGCACTCGCAGGTCTACTCGACGGCGGACGACAGCCAGTCGGCCGTGACGATCAAGGTGTTCCAGGGCGAACGCGAAATGGCGGCGGGCAACAAGCTGCTGGGCGAGTTCAACCTCGAAGGCATTCCGCCCGCACCGCGCGGCGTGCCGCAGATCGAAGTGAGCTTCGACATCGACGCGAACGGCATTCTGCACGTCGGCGCGAAGGACAAGGCGACCGGCAAGGAAAACCGCATCACCATCAAGGCGAACTCGGGCCTGTCGGAAGCCGAAATCGAAAAGATGGTGAAGGACGCCGAAGCGAACGCGGAAGAAGATCACCGTCTGCGTGAGCTGGCCGACGCGCGCAACCAGGGCGACGCGCTGGTTCACAGCACGAAGAAGGCCGTGGCCGAGTACGGCGACAAGATCGACGCTTCCGAAAAGGAAAAGATCGAAGCCTCGCTGAAGGAACTCGAAGACACGCTGAAGGATTCGTCGGCTGACAAGGCGACGATCGAGGCGAAGGTCGAGGCGCTGTCGGCGGCATCGCAGAAGCTCGGCGAAAAGATGTACGCCGACATGCAGGCGCAGCAAGCCGGCGCCGCAGCAGGCGCGGGTGCCGAAGCCGGTGCCGAGCAGGCTGCGAAGAACGACGCCGACGACGTGGTCGACGCCGAGTTCAAGGAAGTCAAGAAGGACTAAGCCGGTTCGAACGGGCCGCCGCCCGCGGGTGGCGGCTCGAACGAATGGACCGGAGCACGGCCGCATCGGTTACGATGCGCGTCAGCATTGCAGCGCCTGGCGAGCCTTCCGGCTCTCCGGGCACATTTGTTTTATGGAGGCCGTTCTGTAACAGGGGCCGCAAGGGCGCGAAAAGCGCCCGCGCGGGGCGTGAAAGGAACGGCGAACGGGTCACGAGATCCAGCATTCAAGAGGAGCCGGCGTGCGCTGCAAAGCGTCAGGCCGGCGTTGAACCGATATGGCGAAACGGGATTACTACGAGGTTCTGGGCGTCGCGAAGAACGCGAGCGACGACGAAATCAAGAAGGCGTATCGCAAGCTGGCGATGAAGTATCACCCCGACCGCAATCCGGACAACAAGGATGCGGAAGAGCATTTCAAGGAGGTCAAAGAGGCCTACGAAATGCTGTCGGACTCGCAAAAGCGCGCGGCATACGACCAGTACGGCCATGCGGGCGTCGATCCCAACATGGGCGGCGCGGGCGCGCAGGGCTTCGGCGGTTTCGCCGACGCCTTCGGCGACATCTTCGGCGACATCTTCGGCCAGGCGGCTGGTGCGCGCGGCGGCCGCAGCGGCCCGCAGGTGTACCGCGGCGCGGACCTGCGCTACAGCATGGAAATCACGCTGGAGCAGGCGGCGCACGGCTACGAGACGCAAATCCGCGTGCCGGGCTGGAGCGGTTGTGAAGTCTGCCACGGCTCGGGCGCGAAGCCCGGCACCAAGCCGGAAACCTGCCCGACCTGCCACGGCTCCGGCCAGGTGCGCATGTCGCAGGGCTTCTTCAGCATCCAGCAAACCTGCCCGAAGTGCCACGGCACGGGTTCCTACATCCCCGAACCGTGCACGGCCTGTCACGGCGCGGGCAAGGTGAAGGAAACCAAGACGCTCGAAGTGAAGATTCCGGCGGGTATCGACGACGGCATGCGCATCCGCTCGGCCGGCAACGGCGAGCCGGGCATCAATGGCGGTCCGTCGGGCGACCTGTATGTGGAAATCCACATCAAGCAGCACGCGGTCTTCGAGCGTGACGGCGACGACCTCCATTGCCAGATGCCGATTCCGTTCACCACGGCGGCGCTCGGCGGCGAGATCGAAGTGCCCACGCTGGCGGGCCGCGCGACCTTCCCGGTCCCGGAAGGCACGCAGTCGGGCAAGACGTTCCGTCTGCGCGGCAAGGGCATCAAGGGTCTGCGTTCGAGCATCGCGGGCGATCTGTACGTGCACGTGCAGGTCGAAACGCCGGTCAAGCTCACCGACAACCAGCGCGATCTGCTCCAGCAGTTCGAGAAGTCGCTCGTGGAAGGCGGTTCGCGCCACAGCCCGCAGAGCAAGAGCTGGTTCGACCGCGTGAAGAGCTTCTTCGACTGATGCGCGTTCCCACGCGCGTTGGGTTGCATCGATGCAGTAGCAGGTAGCAAGTCCATGGCAGTCAATCCTGGCGGCGCGGTGTTCGCGCTGCTCGACGACGGCGACTCGACGGCCACGCGCCGTTCGAGCCGCCTCTACACGGGGTTCGTGCGCGAAATCGCGTGCGAACGCGCGGCGGATCTCGACGCGGCCTGCGCCCAGGTGCAGGCCGAACAGCGCGCGGGGCGCCACGCGCTCGTGATCGGCGACTACGAATTCGGGCGCGCGCTCGAATTCGCGAAGCACGACACGGCGTCGCCAACATCCCCCGCCAGTCAGCCAACGCAGCACGGCCACGCCGCGCTGCGTTTTTTATTGTTCGCGCACTGCGAAAAGCTCTCGCGCGAGGAAGCCGATACATGGCTCGCCGCGCGCGAAGGCCGTGAATCGCCCGCGCCCGCCGGTATCGCGGCGGTGACGATGGGCGTCGATCGCGAGCGTTTCGAGCACGACATCCACGCCGTGCAGGACGCCCTGCGCATCGGCGACTCGTATCAGATCAACTACACGTACCGGCTCGATTTCGAGACGTTCGGCGCGCCCGTCGCGCTGTACCGGCGTCTGCGCGAGCGTCAGCGCGTGCGTTATGGCGCGCTGATCGCGCTGCCCGGCGACCGGTGGGTGCTGTCTTGCTCGCCGGAACTGTTCGTCGAGAAGCACGGCGAGACGTTGCGCGCGAAACCGATGAAAGGCACCGCCGCGCGCGATGCCGATGCGGCGCGCGATGCCGCCGCTGCGCAATTCCTCGCGAACGATCCCAAGAATCGCGCTGAAAACGTGATGATCGTCGATCTCCTGCGCAACGATCTGTCGCGCGTGGCGCAGACGGGCTCGGTGCGCGTGCCGGCGCTGTTCAGCGTCGAGCCGTATGCGTCGGTCTGGCAGATGACGTCGACGGTCGAGGCCATCGTGCGCCAAGGCACCACGTTCGCCGATGCGATGCGCGCGCTGTTCCCGTGCGGCTCGATCACGGGCGCGCCCAAGCATCGCACGATGGAGTTGATCGAGGCGCTGGAGCACGGGCCGCGCGGGCTGTACACGGGCACGATCGGCTGGCTCGACGCCGCGCCGGACGGCGAGGCGTGCGGCGACTTTTGCCTCTCGGTCGTGATCCGCACGCTGACGCTCGAAGCGGCGCGAACTGAACAGGCAGGCGACGCCGCGCCGATGCGCCGCGGCCAGATGGGCGTGGGCGCGGGCATCGTGCTCGACAGCGTGGCCGCCGACGAATACGAGGAGTGCCGTTTGAAAGCACGTTTTCTGACTCAGGCCGATCCCGGCATCGAACTGTTCGAGACGATGTACGCGACGCGCGCGCAAGGCGTGCGTCACCTCGACCGTCATCTCGCGCGGCTCGCGGCGAGCGCGGCGTGGCTCGATTTTCCGTGCGACATCGAGGCGCTGCGGGCGCGCTTGAGCGAGACCTGCACGACCTTTGTCGACGAGGACGCGCCGCATCGCGTGCGCGTGGCGCTCGCCAAGCACGGCGAGTTCGTCGTCACGAGCGCGCCGCTCGCGGCGCTGGCGTCGGAAACCGTGGGCGTGTTGCTGGCCGCGGATCACGGCTATGCACCGGTCGCATCGGCCGATGCGCTGCTGTTGCGCAAATCCACGCGCCGTGTCGACTTCGACCACGCGTGGCGCGAAGCGGAGACACAGGGCGGCTTCGACATGCTGTTCTTCAACGAGCGCGGCGAGCTGACCGAAGGCGGCCGCTCGAATGTGTTCGTGAAACTCGGCGGCCAGTGGTTCACGCCGCCGCTCGCGTCGGGGCTGCTGCCGGGCGTGATGCGCGGCGTGCTGCTCGACGACGAGGCGTTCGGCGCGCAGGAACGCGTGCTCACGCGCGACGACGTGCTCAATGCCGAAGCGCTGCTGCTGACCAACGCGCTGCGCGGCGCGCTGCCTGCCCGGCTGATGCGCTGACCTGAACGACCGGGCAGGCGCGCGACAGATTTCGCGCGCCTCGGTTAGCCTGATAGCTGCCTGGCCCCGGCGGGGCCGCGGAGAGCGGTGGCATGGCACGACCTTCCTTTTTGAACATGCGGGACGAGAGCGCCGTGCTGCGCCTCTCGATCGCCACCACGCTGCTGATCGCGACGGGCGGTGTGCTGTTCGGCCTCTTTTCCGGCTCCTTCTCGATCATCTTCGACGGCGTCTACTCGCTCGTCGACGCCAGCATGAGCGCGCTCGCGCTCGCCGTCGTCCGCTTGATCACCTCGCATGCCGTCGACGTCGATTTGCCGCGCAAATGGCGCGAGCGCTTCACGATGGGTTTCTGGCATCTCGAACCGATGGTGCTCGCGCTGAACGGCACGTTGCTGGTGGCGGTCACGGTCTACGCGCTGATCAACGCGATCACGAGCCTGCTGGGCGGCGGCCACGCGCTGCATTTCGGCCCCGCGCTGATCTACGCGGTGTTGACGGTGAGCGTCTGCGTCGCGATGGCCCTGCTCGAAGTGCGCGCGAACCGGCGCATCCGCTCGGATTTTCTGCGGCTCGACATCAAGTCGTGGATCATGTCGGCGGGCATTACGGCGGCGCTGTTGATCGCGTTCGGCGCGGGCTACGCGATCGAAGGCACGGCGTGGGCAAGCTACACGCCGTATATCGACCCCGCGGCGCTGGCCTTCGTCTGCGTGGTCATCATGCCGATTCCGCTCGCGGAAATCCGCCAGGCGCTGCTCGACATGCTGCTCGTGGCGCCCGCCGACCTCAAGGCGCAGGTCGATGCGATCGCCGTGAAATTCGTCGAGCGCTACGCGTTCCAGTACCACCGCGCCTACGTGGCGAAAGTGGGGCGGTCGCGCGAAATCGAGCTGTATTTCGTGGTGCCGCCCGAGATGCCGGCGAAGCGGCTTGCCGAGTGGGACGCGATCCGCGACGAGATCGGCCGGGCCATCGGCGGCGACGAAGCGCACCGCTGGCTCACGATCATGTTCACGTGCGACCCGGAATGGGCGGAATGAGAGGGGAGAGAAAGCGCGCGGGCCTGTGCGGCCCGCGCGTGCATCGGCGAATCAGAACGCGTCAGAACACGTGTTCGGGGCCGGGGAAGCTGCCTTCCTTGACGGCCTGCACATAGGCGCGCACGGCCGATTCGATGTCGGGCTGACCCGTCATGAAATCCTTCACGAAACGCGGACGCTTGCCGGGGAAAATGCCCAGCATGTCGTGCAGCACCAGCACCTGACCTGAGCACTCGACGCCCGCGCCGATGCCGATGGTCGGAATGCGCAACTGCTTCGTGACTTCCGTGCCGAGCGCCGCCGGCACCGCTTCGATCACCACGAGTTGCGCACCGGCGTCCTGCAGCGCGAGCGCGTCGCGGATCAGTTGCGTCGCGCCCGCATCGCTCTTGCCCTGCACCTTGAAGCCGCCGAACGCATGCACCGACTGCGGCGTGAGACCGATGTGCGCGCACACGGGCACCGCGCGCTCGACCAGCATCTTCACGGTGGGCGCGAGCCATTCGCCGCCCTCGATCTTCACCATCTGCGCGCCCGCGCGCATCAGCTTGACCGAGTTCGCGAA
Source organism: Paraburkholderia sp. Ac-20347 (assembly GCF_017104805.1). Lineage (NCBI taxonomy): Bacteria > Pseudomonadati > Pseudomonadota > Betaproteobacteria > Burkholderiales > Burkholderiaceae > Paraburkholderia > Paraburkholderia sp. Ac-20347. Next base: position 38,985 of record NZ_JAAGPN010000047.1, read on the forward strand.
GGCGTCCTCGGGCGTGCCGAAGGTGCCGAACGGCAGATCGGCGACGATCAGCGCCTTGGGCTGCGCGCGCGCGACCGAGGCCGTGTGATAGGCGATGTCGTCGATGGTGACGGGCAGCGTGGTCGTGTGGCCCTGGAGCACGTTGCCGAGCGAGTCGCCGATCAGCACGGAATCGACGCCCGCGCGGTCGCACAGCGCCGAAAAGCTCGCGTCGTAGCAGGTCAGCATGGCGATGCGTTCGCCCGCGTCGCGCATTGCCTGGAGTTTGGGCACGGTGACCGCGCTGCGGCTCGTTTCCTGCAGGTAAGTCATGGGGAATCCGTTTGGGAAAGAGAAAAACCGGAGAGGAGCGCGCCGCTTAGAGCGACGTGCCCTTGACGAAGGATTCCTTGCGGCCGCGCATGGTTTCGATACGTTCGGCGATCAGCGCAAGGTCCGCATCGGAATCGAGCGGGTGCAGATTTTCCACGCCGACGGTCAGCACCGGCGCATGGTCGTAATGATAGAAAAATTCGTTGTAGCTGTCGCAGAGGCCACGCAGAAAGGCGTCGGAAATGTGCTGTTCCGCCGCCACTGCGCGCTTCTGGATACGCGCGTAGAGCGCTTCCGGGCTCGCCTGCAGATAGACGACGAGGTCGGGCGCGCTCGTCTGCGCGGGCAGCCGTTCGGCCAGCGCGCGATAGAGCGGCAGTTCGTCTTCCGGGAGCGTGAGACGCGCGAACACGTCGTTGCGCTCGGCGAGGAAATTGGTCACGAGCGGCACACCGGCGGCGCGGCGCGCGGCCACTTCGTGCGAGAGGCGCTCGCGCTGCAGGGCCACCGAGAGCTGCGCGGCCAGCGCGTGCCGCGAGGCGTCGCGCCAGAAGCGTTCGAGAAAGGGGTTGTCGGCGTGCGACTCGAACAGGGTCTGCATCGACCAGCGTTCGGCCAGACGCGTGGCGAGCGCGGTTTTGCCCGCGCCGATCGGCCCTTCGATCGCGATGTACTGATACGCTGGACGGGCCGCGCGCGCGGTGACGACGGGGAGCGGCGTGCTCATCCGCAACGGCCCGTGGGCGCGCCGGGCGCCGCGTCTGCCGCGTCCGTCGTGCTGTTCGACGCTGCGTCGGGCGCCGTCTGCGACGCCATGCCCAGACACTGGCACAGCGGTTTCATCTTCTCGATGCGCTGGTCGGCCACGCCGGGCAGGAAGTCGCTCACGCGGCCCTTGCCGGGAATCTCGAGTTCGGGATCGACCTCGGCGAGCGGCGCGAGCACGAACGCGCGCACGGTCATGCGCGGGTGCGGCACCACGAGATCGGGTTCGTCGATGATCTCGCCGCCGTACAGCAGGATGTCGATGTCGAGCGTGCGCGGCGCGTTGCGAAAGGGGCGTTCGCGGCCGAAATGATGCTCGACGCGGTGACACAGGCCGAGCAGCTCGCGCACGGCGAGCCGCGTGTCGAGCTTCACGACGCAGTTGAAATAGTCGTCGCCGCCCGCGTCGATCGGCGCGGTGCGGTACAGACTCGATTTCGCGAGCACGGTGATGGAGTGCTGTTGCGCGAGGCACACCACCGTGTCTTTGAGGGTCTGGCGCGCATCCCCCAGATTCGCGCCGATTCCCAGCCAGGCAACCGTCATGGCTTCACTTCCGACTATCGTTGCGGTTGACGATGGACCTTACCGCACTTTGCCGCGCCTTGCATGGCGTCAGTCCTCGTGCGGGTTGCCGTCGTCGCCGAACGAGCCTTCCGCGTCGGCGCTTTCGGCGCCCACCGCGGCTTCGCCCGTTTTGCGTTTCGCACCGCCGCGACGGCGGCGCTTGCGCGGCGAACGCTCTTTCGTGCCGCCCTGCGTGAGCAGGGTTTCGCGCGCGGTCGGGTCGCCGCTGATGAAATCGGTCCACCATTGGCCGATTTCGGCGTCGAGTTCACCCGATTCGCAGCGCAGCAGCAGGAAATCGTACCCCGCGCGGAAACGCGGATGCTCCAGCAGCTTGATGGCGCTGCGGCCGCGCTTTTCGAGGCGCAGTTGCAGGCCCCAGATTTCACGCATGTCCGACGAGAAGCGGCGATGGATCGCCAGTTTCTCCGTTTGGGCGTCGATCACGTCGTCCATCGCGCGGTGCAGCGCCGGCACCGGGAATTCGCCCTCGGCCGTGTATTGCTGCAGACGCTGCTGCACGTCGTGCCAGAGCAGCGTGGCGAACAGGAAGCCCGGCGAAACCGGCTTGCCCGCGCGCACGCGCGCGTCGGTGCTGGACAGCGCGAGCGTGATGAAGCGCTCGCCCTGCGGCTGTTCGAGGACCACGTCGAGCAGCGGCAGCAGGCCGTGATGCAGGCCTTCCTTGCGCAGCCACTTCAGGCATTCGAGCGCGTGGCCCGAGAGCAGCAGCTTGAGCATCTCGTCGAACAGACGCGCCGCCGGCACGTTGTTGATGAGGTCGGCGAGATCCTGAATCGGACCGCGCGTGTTTTCTTCGATATCGAAGCCGAGCTTGGCCGCGAAACGGACCACGCGCAGCATGCGCACCGGATCCTCGCGATAACGCGTGGCCGGGTCGCCGATCATGCGCAGCAGACGCGCGCGCATGTCGGCCATGCCGTTGTGGTAGTCCAGCACGGTTTGCGTGGCCGGATCGTAGTACATCGCGTTGATCGTGAAGTCGCGGCGCGTGGCGTCCTCGTGCTGTTCGCCCCAGACGTTGTCGCGCAGCACGCGGCCGCTCGCGTCGACGTGGTGCGTCTTGCGGTCGAGTTCGTCGCGGCGCATGCGCTTGGCCGGCGGGGCCGATTCAGCGGGCGGCGGCGGTGCATCGACGAGCGCGCGGAAAGTCGAGACTTCGATGATTTCCTGGCCGAACTGCACGTGCACGATCTGGAAGCGGCGGCCGATGATGCGCGCGCGGCGGAACAGCTTCTGCACCTGGTCGGGCGTGGCGTCCGTGGCCACGTCGAAGTCCTTGGGCGCGACGCCGAGCAGCAGGTCGCGCACCGCGCCGCCGACGATGAACGCGCGAAAACCTGCTTGCTGCAGGCCTTCTGTCACGCGCACGGCGTTGCGGGAGATCAGCGACGGGTTGATGCCGTGCACGTCGGCCGAGAGGATCACGGGCGAGATCGGCTCGTTCGCGCTCTTGGCTGCGCGCGGCTTGGTGAGCGTGGCGCGCGTGCCGGACTTCGTGGCGGGCTTGCGGCGCGTGCGGGGCGCGGCTTCGTCGTCGGATGCGGAGTGAGGGGCTGCGGCTTGCGCGCCTGCGTCGTCTTGCGCGGCGGCGCTGTCGTCCTGGCCGAACAGCTTGCGGATGAATTTCTTGATCACGATGCCTGGAACAAATCGAGGATGCGCCAGCCCTTTTGTTGCGCGTGAGCGCGCAGGGTGTCGTCGGGGTTGGTCGCGATCGGGTCGGTGACCTTTTCGAGCAGCGGAATGTCGTTGTGCGAGTCGCTATAGAAATAGCTGTGCTCGAAGTCCGACCACGTTTTGCCGAGCGAGGCGAGCCACGCTTCGACGCGCACGATCTTGCCTTCACGGTAGCTCGGCGTGCCCGTCGGGCGGCCCGTGAAGCCCGAGGCCGGATGGCCGTCGACGGTTTCGACCTCGCAGCCGATCAGCTTGTCCACGCCGAACGCCTCGGCGATGGGCGCCGTGATGAACTCGTTGGTGGCCGTGACCACGCAGCACAGATCGCCCGCTTCCTTGTGCTCGCGCACCAGTTCCAGCGCGGCCGGCAGGATGGCCGGGCGGATGACTTCGTGCATGAACTGGTCGTGCCATGTCTTGAGCTGCGCGCGCGAGTACTTCGCGAGCGGCGTGAGCATGGCGACGAGGTAAGCGTGGATGTCGAGCTTGCCGGCCTTGTAGTCGGCGTAGAAGCGGTCGTTCTGCTCGGCGAAGCTGGTGGCGTCCACGATGCCGAGCTTCACCATGAAGCGGCCCCATTCGTGGTCGCTGTCGGTGGGGATCAGCGTGTGATCGAGATCGAAAAGTGCGAGATTAGCCATGGGCGCTCATTTTACTTGAAGCGGGTGAAGCCGTTGCCCGCGCCCGCGTCGGGCGGCGAGCCGGGGCGCTCGGGGGCGTTCGGGGTCTGCTGGGATGCGCCGGGTTCGGACTGCGCGGTATTCGGGCCGGAGCGCGCCGGGTCTTGCTCGTCCGGCGAGGCGGCGGGTTCGGTTTGGGCGGCGGCGGGCGCAGCAGGATCGGCGGGCGCGGCCCCGCGCTCGTCTCGGCGATCGGCAAACGCATCATCGAAGCGATGCCGCCAAAGCGCGGCATGGCGTTACCGGAAAGCGGCTGGTTCAGCGGGGTGTGTTGCGAGTCGTTCATATCCGTATAAAC
>NZ_JAAGPN010000498.1:0-2706 GCF_017104805.1 Paraburkholderia sp. Ac-20347
GCCCGCGCCCGCCGCCGGGGCCGCCATGCCAGCCGCCCGGAGGCGGTCCGCCATGCGGGCCACCGTGCCAGCCGCCGCCGCGGTAGTAATCACCGCCGCCGCCCCAGATGCCGATATTCACGCTGCCGTAAGCCGGCGCCCCATATCCCGGCGCGTAACCGTAGTCGTAGTAACCGGGCTGGCCGTAGCCGTATCCATAGTCGTAACCGGGCGCCACGGCGCACCCCGCGAGCAGGGCGACGGCGCCCACCATCAGCGCATATTTAAGCATGACCGAATCTCCTTTCCATATGTAAGAAAGTGGAATCAGTCTTAAGTTCTCGCTGAATTGTGAGCGCGCATTACGGGTGTAACCGCGCGACGCAAAGCGTCAATTGCGGCGGCCGAACGCGTCGTTGATCTTGCGATCGGTTTGATACTGGCTCAGCGAATACACGGCCCAGATGGCTGCAGGAATCCAGCCGATCAGCGTGATCTGCAGGATCAGGCAGATGATGCCCGCGAGCGGACGGCCAATCGTGAAGAACAGCAACCAGGGCAAGACCAGAGCAATCAGTAGACGCATCGTGAGCGGACCTCGTGTGGTGTGAAAAACAGGGCGTTCAGTTGACGGGCGCAAAGCGCGGCACGAGCGCGCCATCGACTTCGACGAGCTCGAAAAACACGGACTCGGGCCGCGTCCAGATCGTGCCGTTCGCGGCGCGATACACGATCATCGTGACCGACGGATCGGATTCGAGCGTCGCTTCGCAAACCAGTTCGTAAATGCCGCCTTTGTAGTGCCGGTAGCGCACCATCGTCATATTCCTTTTTTCGTCGATGTACTTCGATTGCGCCGTCAGGTTCGCGGCGCGATCGGCGTAGTGTATCAATGGAACGCGCGCGCACGTAGCGCGACGCCTTGCGGCACACGGACGATCATCCTGGAGGACCACGATGGATCGCTACTTTTCTCCGCACGCCGTGAACTTCATTCAGGTTAATACGCATTCCAAACCAATTACCGACGACGGCGATTTCTTCGCGATCAACGCGCTCGGCCTGGTGCCGATACCTGTCTCGTCACCGCGCTAAACCGTGCGCGTGCAGGCATCGACGCCGGAAAACACAGCACAAGTTTATTTTGACGCGCTAGCAACGGTCTTTTTGTCGTGCGATAACCACTTAATCGCCACACTCGCCGGAGCCATCGCGATGGCCACGCTCGAAGCTTTCCGCACCGTACTCGACGATCCGCATACACCCGAGATCATCCGCAATCACATTATCGATTCGCTGCAATATGCGCTGCGCAATCACGGCCAGATCTTCGCTTCGAAAGAAGTCGAATGGCTCGCCACGTGGGACGACGCCCGCATCCCGCTCGCCGCGACCAAGGAATTGAACCGGCGCGTGGCCGAAACGCGCTAGGCGCGTTCGCTCGTCATGCACCGGGCGCGCGGCCGCTACGGCGCCAGCCCGGCGAACACCGCCTTCAGGTCGCGGCCCGCGCGCGCACGCGCCTGATTCACCACCCGCGCCTCGATTTCCGCCAGATGCTCGCGCATGGTCGCGAGCGCCGCATCGCGCTCGCCCGCTTCGAGTGCGGCGATGATCTGCGCGTGCTCGTCGGGCGCGCAGGTCGTGGCCTTGTTCGGATCGAACAGCGCCTTGTACAGCTCCGTCTTCGCGACGAGCTGCGCGAGCGCGGCCACCAGCGCCGCTCCGCCCGCGATCTCCGTCAGCACCAGATGAAACTGGCCCGCGAGGCGCACCGCTTCGTCCACGCGGCCGTCGCGCAGCGCCTTCTTTTCGCTGCGCACGTGGGCCGCAAGCGCGCGGCGCGCACGCGCATCGAGCGCGCCGCACAGGCTCGTCACCACGCCCGCCTCCACCACCTGCCGCGCGCGAAACGCCGCGCGAATGTCGTCCTCGGACGGCGACGGCACGAACGCCCCGCGATTCGGTTCCATCACGAGCTTGCCTTCGTAGCCCAGCCGCGCGAGCACCTTGCGCAGCGCGCCGCGCGTGCAGCCGAACGCCGCCGCGAGTTCGCGCTCGACGAGCTGCTGGCCCGGCGAGAGCTTGCCTTGCAGCAGCGCCGAATTGATCGACGCGTAGACGAGGGCTTCGACGTCGTCGGAATCGTCGTCGGTCTGGGGCGGAAGGGCCGGCGTGGCCGAGCGGGTTCGGGATGCCATGAGCGTGGGTGCGAATTGACTTGCGGACAGGATCAGGCCGCATTGTAGCGACGCGCGCCCACGGACGAAACCGGGCGGCGCACCGCGGTTGCGTTATACCCGGGATAGCCCGACCAGCCAGATTGTTGACAATAATTCTGTACAATGGTCAACCAAATCCCGCAGATCAGGTTGACCGCATGACACTTCACCCGGCCCCATCCCGCTCCTCGCCGTCCCGCGCCGACGGCGTCGCCGCGCTCGTCTGGTACGCGACCATCGTCGCGATCGGGCTGAATCTGCGGCCCCTGCTCACGTCGATCAGTCCCCTCATGGCGACGATCCGGCACGACACCGGGCTGTCGTTCTCGGGCGCCTCGCTGCTCACGAGCCTGCCCGTGGTCGCGATGGGACTCGGCGCGTTCGGCACCGGCTGGCTCGCGCGTCGGCTCGGCGAAACGCGCGGCGTGGCGCTCGGTCTCGTCGCGATTGCGGCGGCAGTCGGGGCGCGTGCGTTCGCGGCGTCGGGCGGCGCGCTCATGTTCAC
>NZ_JAAGPN010000499.1:0-2670 GCF_017104805.1 Paraburkholderia sp. Ac-20347
GCCCGGCACGCAGATCACGTCGAGCGGCGGGCAGTCGTCGAAGGTCGTGTCGGGCGTGAGCCGCAGGCCGGTCGCGCCGACCACCGAGTCGCGCGTCTTGCCGACGAGCCGCACCGAGGTGTCGGGCATCGAGGCGAATACGTCCCAGGGACCGCAGAGATCGAGCGGCTGCACGTTGGGGAAAAGAAGAAAGCCGATCTGGAGCGCCATGCTGTTTTCCGTGAAGTGAGTTGAACCAGGCGTGAGGGCGTGGAATTTTGCCAACGCGCCAACGTGATCACTTTAGGCAGACGCCCGTGCGCCGGAGCGCCAAAAATGGCGTAAAAGCTGCCAGCGGCACGCGGCGCTTATCAAAAATACAGACGATGCTGCGGCGCACGAGCGTGGTGCAAGGCGCGGCGAAACCGGTGAGGAAAGCGCGCCGCGCGGGCCTTTGCCGCGCGCTGAAACGCGGTGCATGCCATGCGCGGACAAGGTGCGGATCGAAACGCAGTGCAACGGAGCACAGGCAACGCACAAGCAACGCGCCACGCCGCCCGCACATGCGTACAATCCGGCCCACCCCAGTTTTGTGGAACTCGTCATGACACCACCCATCTCACAGACGCGCTCCTTTACGACCGTCTTTCTGATCGAAATGTGGGAGCGCTTCGGCTATTACGGCATGGCCGCGCTGCTTGTGCTCTTCATGGTCGGCCAGGTCGGCTTTACCGACAGCCAGGCCAATCTCACCTGGGGCGCCTTCACGGCGCTCGTCTATGCCGCACCGGCCATCGGCGGCTGGATCGGCGATCGCGTGCTCGGCGCGCGTCGCTCGATGGTCGCGGGCGCGATCGTGCTCGCCATCGGCTATCTGATGCTCGCGCTGCCCAACGACAGCCTGCACCACATGTTCGCGTCGCTGGGCGTGATCGTGGTCGGCAACGGGCTGTTCAAGTCGAACGCGGCCAACCTCGTGCGCCGTATCTACGAAGGCGACGACGCGCGCCTCGACAGCGCGTTCACCATCTACTACATGGCCGTGAACGTCGGCTCGACCGTGTCGATGCTCGCCACGCCGTGGATCAAGGATCACTGGGGCTGGCACGCGGCCTTCGCGGTGTGCTGCGCGGGCATGGTGTTCGGCGTGCTCAACTTCTTCCTGATGCGCCGCACGCTCGCGCACATCGGCACTGCGCCCGACGACGAACCGCTGCGCCACGGCCGCGCGGCGCTCGTGGCCGTGGGCGGCGTGGCGCTCGGCGCGGCTACGTTGTTCGTGCTCCAGCACAAGGACGTGGCGGTCGCCTGCGTCTATGCGGCGGGCGTCGTCGTGCTGCTGGTGTTCGTCTGGATGCTGGTGCGCTGCGAACGCGCCGAACGCGCGGGCCTCGTCGCCGCGCTGATCCTCGTGTTCCAGGTGATTCTGTTCTTCATCTTCTATCAGCAGATGTCGACGTCGCTGACGCTGTTCGCGCTGCGCAACGTCGATCCGCAATTCTCGCTGCTCGGGCACGCGCTCTTTAGCTGGAGCGCGGCGCAATTCCAGGCGCTCAATCCGATCTGGATCATGCTGCTGTCGCCGCCGCTCGCGATGCTCTACACGTCGCTCGCGAAGCGCGGCCGCGACGTGCCGGTGGCCGTCAAATATGCGATCGGCTTCGCCGTGGTCGCCGCGGGCTTCTTCGTGTTCGCGGGCAGCGGGCGCTACGCCGTGGACGGGCGCGTGTCGTCGTGGTTCATGGTGGCGGGCTACGGGCTCTATTCGCTCGGCGAGCTGCTCGTGAGCGGCCTCGGCCTCGCGATGGTCGCGCGCTACGTGCCCGCGCGCCTCGGCGGTTTCATGATGGGCGCGTATCTGGTGGCCACCGGAATTTCGCAGTATCTGGGCAGCGTGGTGGCGAATTTCGCCAAGATGCCGTCGGGCGAGCTCGACGCCGTCACGTCGCTGCCGCTGTATACGCGGCTGTTTACAGGGCTCGGCTGGCTCGCGGCGCTCGGCATGCTCATCGCCGTGCTGCTGCTGCCGCTCATGCGCCGTCTTTCGCGCGAGCATCACGCCAGCAACGCCCGGGTCGAAGGCAACGAGCGCGAGCCTTCAGCCGCTGCTTAACACCTGACGCTGCCGCCTCGCGGCGCGCACGAACGCAACGCCCGGATGTCGTCCACGTCTGGGCGTTTTGCATTGAGCGCGCCGTTCGCGTCACGCCGTTCGCGTCATTCTGGCAATATTTCAGATGCTCACTCCGGCCGGCGGATCGGCATCTTCACGACGACCGCGCCGCTCCTCCGCATCGACCGCTTTCGTGTTTTTCGCATGGATCTCCACGTCACCGTTTCAGGCCGCCGCGATCTCGCCGGGCAGATCTACCGGCAACTGCGCGAGCGCATCGTCGAGGGGCGGCTGGCGGGTGGCACGCGCCTGCCGTCCACGCGCGATCTCGCGCTGCAACTGAAGGTCTCGCGCAAGACCACGCTCGACGTGTTCGAGCGTCTGCTCGCCGAAGGCTATCTGGTTGCGCGGCGCGGCTCGGGCACCTTCGTCGCCGATGCGCTCGAGCGTTTGCCCGCGCGTGCGCCCGTGCAGACGAATGCGCAGATCCGCGCCGCGCAGGCCGCCGAAGCGAGCCACCCGTCAACGACGAGCCGCCATGCCCGCGCGCCAGCCGGCGTGCAGGCGCAGCCGTGGTG
>NZ_JAAGPN010000500.1:0-2516 GCF_017104805.1 Paraburkholderia sp. Ac-20347
CACGGGCGCGGCGTTGCGGCCCGCGCTGCGCACGGCCACGACGCCTTCGCCCAGACGCACGCGCGCGCTCGCGGCGAGGCGCGTGTACACGCCGATCAGCGCGCGGCGATACGGTTCGTCCACGCGATGCGGCGACTGATCGGGCGAGGCTTCGGCCAGCGCCTTGAGTTCGTCGCTCGCACCGGCAAGCAGATTCGACACCGACAGTTCCGCGCCGAGCTTGTGCACTTCGTCGAGATAGTGCTGCAGGATCACCTGCGCCTGGCGCTCGCTGGCTTCTTCGAGCGTGGCCGACGTGACGTTCGGATTGCCGTCGCGGTCGCCGCCGATCCAGCTACCCATCTGGAAGAACGCGGGCAGCCGCGCCGAAAGACCGTGCTCCTTGAGCGAGGTTTCGATCTCGCCGTACAGCGCGGGAATCTCGGTGAGGAAGGTGGTGTGGTAGTACGAGAGCGCGTTTTCGATTTCGTCGGTGACGGTCAGGCGCGCGTCGCGCAGCATGCGCGTTTGCCACAGCGAGGTCACGCGCGCGCGCAGCAGCGCTTCGTTGTGTTCGCGTTCGCGATGCGTGAGCGGCTGGTCGCGTTCGGCGAGCAGGCGCGCGACGTCGTGCTGCGAATCGAGCGTGCTCTTGCGCTGCACTTCCGTCGGGTGCGCGGTGAGCACGGGCACGATCAGCGCGTCGTTGAAGAACTGCTGGAGCATCGGCGTGGCGGCGGCGCCCGCTTGCGCGAGACGTTCGAGCGAATGCGCGATGGTGCCCGCCTGCGGCGCCGAACCGGCCAGATCGTGGATACGGCGGCGACGGTTGCGGTGACGGTCTTCGGCGATGTTCGCGAGATGCGAGAAATAGCTGAACGCGCGCACCACGCTCACGGTCTGTTCGGGCGAGAGTCCGCGCAACTGTTTTTCCAGCGCGAGCGCGGCGGCATTGTCGTCCTCGCGGCGAAAACGCACGGCCGTCTGGCGGATGCTTTCGACCACTTCGAAGACGGCGTCGCCTTCCTGTTCGCGCACGACGTCGCCGAGCAGGCGTCCCAGATAGCGGATGTCTTCGAAGAGCGGCTGGTCCTTGTCGTCGCGCTTTTCGTCGCGCGTGCGGCCGCCGCGCGGCGCACCGGCGGCTTTCGGCGACTTGGCGGGCTTGGCGGCTTTCGCGGGCTGCGCGGTTTCGACGACTGCGGCGGACGCCGCGATCTCCGCGGATTCGGCGACGCCCGGCGCGACCTTCGGCTCTGCCTTCGGCGCGGCTTTCAGCGACTTCCCGGCTTTGACGGCCTTCGTGGCTTTCGTTTTCGTGGTCTTGCTGGCGTCGGCCGTTTTCGATGTCTTCGTCGTCTTCTTCGTTTCAGTGGCCGTTGCGGCTTTGATGGCCTTGGCGGCTTTGGCCTTGTCGGCGGCCGCGGGGGAAGAAGAGGCAAGCGATGCGTTGTTGCGGCGCTCTGCGCGCGCCGATCCGGAAGACTTCACGATGTTTTCCTCAAGACTAGCCAGGAGTGTGGACAGGGTATTCGGGGACTGCCAACTGCATGGCCGCGGCGCGGGCCGCGGTCAGGGTGCTTCGGTGCTACCAGAAACCAACCAGAAACGGATGGCGGGAACCATCCTGCGCAAGCCGCGCGGACTGCGGTGCTGCGGCATTGCGGCGGACCGAACGGCACGCGACGGCGAAGACGACATGAAGACGGCGAAAAACTGCGGATACCGGCGCGCCGGGAGCAGGCTTTGCGAAAGCGCGGCACCATGGAGCGGACGTACGTTCGCGCCGGGTGCCGGGGAGGGCGTGCTGGATCAGCGCCGCCGACGCGCACATAGTGTGTACGTCAGCGACCGACCGTGTCTCTTCCTTGCCGCCGCACGCGCAGGCCTAAAAAGGGGCGCGTGCTAACATTGCCTGTTATCCGATTCTGTTTTTCGAACCCGTTATTCGATGTGCTAGCCATGAATTCCGAGACGTTATCCGCGCCCATGCCCCGCACGCTTGTCATCGCTTCGCGGGAGAGCCGCCTCGCGATGTGGCAGGCCGAGCATGTGCAAGCTGCGCTGCACAAATTATATCCATCCTGCGACGTGAAAATCGTCGGAATGACGACCCGCGGCGATCAAATTCTCGACCGCACGCTGTCGAAGGTCGGCGGCAAGGGTTTGTTCGTGAAGGAGCTGGAGCAGGCGCTGGCCGAAGGGCGCGCCGATCTGGCCGTGCATTCGCTCAAGGACGTGCCGATGGAGCTGCCCGAGGGCTTCGCGCTCACGTGCATCATGGAGCGCGAAGATCCGCGCGACGCCTTTGTGTCTAACGAATACGACTCGCTCGCGGCGCTGCCGCCGGGCGCGGTCGTCGGCACCTCCAGCCTGCGCCGCGAGTCGATGATCCGCGCGCGTTATCCGCATCTCGACGTGAAGCCGCTGCGCGGCAATCTCGACACGCGCCTCGGCAAACTCGACCGCGGCGACTACGCGGCCATCATTCTCGCGGCGGCGGGGCTCAAGCGTCTGGGTCTCGGCGCACGTATCCG
>NZ_JAAGPN010000501.1:0-2648 GCF_017104805.1 Paraburkholderia sp. Ac-20347
GGCATCGCGTGTGAGACGCGCCTGCGCGCGTCCGGGACCCTCTCGCCGCCGTGCGCCGCCCTGTGCCTGGGCGGCGGCCCTTGCCCGGCGGCTCAGCGTTTTTTTGCGGGCAGCGGGATCACGCCTTTGACCTGACGCGCGGGGACCGGCTCGGGCGCAAGCTCGCCCCAATCGGCGTCCGAATCGGTATCAGATTCGGCATGGTTTTCCGATTCGCGCCGATCATTCGACGCATCGCGCGATGGCTCCGGCGCCTGCGGCTGACCACCCGACGCAGGCGGCTCCGGCATCGCGCGGCGTCGATGCGCGAGCACCGCGTCCGCGACCGCATCGACGTGATCCGGCGTGATCCTCGCCGCGCCTTCGAAGGCCGCGAGCGCACGCGCCGCACGCAGCATCACGAGATCGGCGCGCAAGCCGTCCACGGCCGCTTCCACGCAGCGTTGCGCCGCGCGTTCATGCACCGCATCGCTCCAGTCGAGCGCATCGAGCGCCGCGCGCGCGGCGCGCAAACGCTGCGAGAGTTCGCGCTGCGCCGCCTCATGCGACGCGCAAAACGCCTGCGGATTCGCATCGAACGCAAGCCGCGCCTTGACGATGCGCTGACGCTCGCTCGCATCGTGACAATTGTCCAGCTCGACCATCAAGCCGAAGCGGTCGAGCAATTGCGGACGCAACTCGCCCTCTTCCGGATTCATCGTGCCGACCAGCACGAAACGCGCGTCGTGCGTGTGCGAAACGCCGTCGCGCTCGACCGTGTTCACGCCGCTCGCGGCGGCGTCGAGCAACGCGTCGACGAGCGCATCGGCCAGCAGATTCACTTCGTCGACATAGAGCACGCCGTCATGCGCGCGCGCGAGCAGACCCGGCGCAAAGCGCACGGCGTTCTCGCGCAGCGCGGCTTCGAGATCGAGCGTGCCGATCAGCTTCTCCTCGCTCGCGCCGAGCGGCAGCGTGACGAACGCGCCATCGGGCAGCAGCGCCGCCAGCGCGCGCGCCGCCGTGGACTTCGCGGTGCCGCGCGGACCGCTCACGAGCACGCCGCCGATCGCCGGGTCGATCGCCGCGAGCAGCAGCGCGCGCTGCAACGGCGCCTGGCCGACCAGCGCGGTGAAGGGAAAGGCGGGACGCGTCGCCGCTTCGTTCATGATTCGGCTCATGCTTCGGATTCCTTCATTGTGCTTCGCTCATCGCCCTTCCATCTTCTGTCCGGCTTCGAGCAAACGCTGCTCGATGCGCTCGCGATGCTCGCCCGGCTGCTGCCACAAGCCGCGCTGCATCGCCTCGATCAGACGTTCGCAGATCGCGTGCAGCGCATGCGGATTGTGGCGCTCCATGAACGCGCGCGTGTCGTCGTCGTGCACGTAGGCATCGGCGACCAGCGCGTATTGATGATCGCCCACCACGCGCGCCGTCGCATCGTAACCAAACAGATAATCGACGGTCGCGGCCATTTCCGCCGCGCCCTTGTAGCCGTGTCGCTTCACGCCGTCGATCCACTTCGGATTGACCACGCGCGAACGGATCACGCGCGCGATCTCCTCGTGCAGCGGACGAATGCGCGGCGCGGCGGGATTGCTGTGATCGGCGTGATAGAGCGTGGGCTGCGCCTGCGAGAAGTGGCGCGCAGCGGCGGCCATGCCGCCCTGGAACTGGTAGTAGTCGTTCGAGTCGAGCAGATCGTGCTCGCGGTTGTCCTGATTCTGCAGCACCACGTCGATGGTCGCGAGGCGCTTGCGGAACGCGTCGCGCGCCTCGTCGCCCGCGCTTTTCTGCGCGTAGGCGTAACCGCCCCACGCTTCGTAGGCCAGCGCGAGATCGGCGTCGCTCTGCCATTGCCGATGATCGATCATCGATTGCAGACCCGCGCCATACGCGCCGGGCTTCGCGCTGAACACGCGCCAGCCCGCGCGGCGACGCGCTTCGGCCGCGTCCATGCCGTCGGCGATCAAGGCGTCGCGCTCGCGTTGAATGCGCGCGCGCAGCGGATTCAGATGCTCGGGCTCGTCGAGTTCGGCGACGGCCTGCACGGCGGCGTCGAACAGATGCATCACGTTGGGAAACGCGTCGCGGAAAAAACCCGACACGCGCAACGTCACGTCGATACGCGGACGATCGAGCGCTTCCACCGGCATGATCTCGAAGTCGATCACGCGCTGACTGCCCGCCGCCCACTTCGGGCGCGCGCCGATCAGCGCGAGCGCCTGAGCGATATCGTCGCCGCCGGTGCGCATCGTCGCCGTGCCCCAGACCGACAGCCCGATCGCGCGCGGATAATCGCCGTGTTCCTGCAGATGCCGCTCGATCAGTTGCTGCGCCGACTTCATGCCGAGCGACCAGGCCGCCTGCGTAGGCACCGCGCGCGTGTCGACCGAATAGAAGTTGCGGCCCGTCGGCAGCACGTCGGGACGGCCGCGCGACGGCGAACCGCTCGGACCGGGCGGCACGAAACGGCCTTCGAAACCGCGCCGCAGCTGACGCAGTTCTTCGTGGCCGCAGGCGTCGAGACGCGGCAGCACGTCGTCGCGCAGACGCGCGAGCACGCGCGCAGCTTGCGGCCAGACTTCGGCATCGATCTCCGCGCCCTCGTCGCCGCACGCATGCGCGATGAAGCGCGCCGCCAGCATGTCGAGCCGCTCGCGCGTATC
>NZ_JAAGPN010000502.1:0-2342 GCF_017104805.1 Paraburkholderia sp. Ac-20347
CGACGACCGTGCGCAGCACGCCGGTCGTGCTGTTGCCGCGCCGCGAGGTGGCGCGCTGGACTGCGCTCGTCGATGCGACCGACACCGACGGACTCTCGGTGCGCGCGCAGCGCGTGTATGGCGCGCTGCTGCGGCACGGCGCGATGTTCTTCGACGAACTGGCCGCCGATGCGCATCTGCTCGGCGTCGAACTGGAGAACGCGCTGGGCGAACTCGTCGCCGCCGGACTCGTGAACGCCGACAGTTTCGCCGGCTTGCGCGCGCTGGTGAAGCCCGCTGCGAAGCGCAATGCGCATCACGGACGCCGCAAGCCGCGCGGTTTCGGGCCGCTCGTCGGCGGCATGGCGGACGCGGGCCGCTGGGCGGTGTTGCGGCGCGTGGATCCGGCCGATGAGCAGGAAAGCGCTAAGGACGATGGCAGCGCGCGAACGCCGCGCGCGGTGACGGCGAATGCCGCGCGACGTCCGCCCGCCGATCCGGCCTTGCTCGAACACGTCGCGGACGTGCTGCTGCGCCGCTACGGCGTGGTGTGCTGGCAAGTGCTCGCACGTGAAGCCGCGTGGCTGCCGCCCTGGCGCGATCTGCTGCGCGTGCTGCATCGGATGGAGGCGCGCGGAAACGTGCGCGGCGGGCGCTTCGTCACGGGGTTGTCGGGCGAACAATTCGCGCTACCCGAAGCGGTGGCGTTGTTGCGCGAGGTGCGGCGGCGTGGGGAGCGGCCCAATCATTCGGAGGACGAAACGGTGTGCATCGCCGCCGTCGATCCGCTGAATCTTGTGGGATCGGTGCTGCCTGGCGAGAAGGTGCCTGCCGTCGCGGGTAATCGTGTCGCGTTTCGCGATGGCGTGCCGGTCGCCGCGCTGGTCGCGGGACGGTTTGAATTTCGCGGCGAGTTCGACGAGGCGACGCGCGCGGCATTGCGCGCCGCGTTGGCGCGAGGGGCTTAGACGCGGGCGCGCTCGGGCTGCGCGCGCGTCCCTTTATCGTGGACTCTCACTTGCCTCGATATCCGCGCTAGAAACGGCCCGCTCCGCATCCACGCGTTGTAAGCCATAGCTTCGCGATGAATGCGGTCGTTTTTACGATGGACCTTTCTGTCAGCCGTCTCGCGCAGGACTGGCGGTTAGTTGCAATTCACTGCGCCACAAACAAACCCGACAGTTAGTTGCGAACGCTCGCCGGCACGCTACCAAAATGCCGACGCACGCGCAAACCGTTCGCGACCACCAGCAAACTGGCGCCGACATCGGCGAACACGGCCATCCAGAGCGTCGCCTCGCCCGCCAGCGCGAGCACGAGAAACACGGCCTTGATGCCGAGCGCGAGCGCGATGTTCTGCATCAGCACCGCCGACACCTTGCGGCTCAGCCCCACGAACGCCGCGATCTTGCGCGGATCGTCGTCCATGATCGCGACGTCGGCGGTTTCGAGCGCCGTCGCCGTGCCCGCCGCGCCCATCGCGAAGCCGATGTCGGCGCGCGCGAGCGCGGGCGCGTCGTTCACGCCGTCGCCGACCATCGCGGTCATGCCGTGGCGCGCCGACAGATCCGCGACCGCGTCCTGTTTGTCCTGCGGCAGCAGATTGCCGCGCGCGTCGTCGATGCCGAGCTGCGCGGCGATCGCGCGCGCCGTCGCCGGGTTGTCGCCGGTCAGCATGACGGGCGTCACGCCGAGTTGCTTGAGCGTGCGCACCGCGTCCGCGCTTTCGGGCCGCACCGCGTCGGCGACCGCGAACAGCGCGACGGCCTCGCGCGGCGAGCACAACACGATCGCCGTCTTGCCCTGGGTTTCGAGCGTCGCAAGACGCGCCTCGAGGTCCGGCGAGCACACGCCCAGCGACTCCACCAGCCGGTGATTGCCGAGATGCCAGACTTCGCCCGCGATGCGCCCTTTCACGCCGAGCCCGTTGAGCACCGCGAAATCGTCGACGGCGAGCAGCGCACCCTGCGTACTCTGCGCATCACGCGTCCGCCAGCCCGCGACGACGGCGCGCGCGACCGGATGCGTGCTCGCGTCGTCGAGGCTCGCGGCGAGGCGCAATGCTTCGTCGACGGACAACGCGCCGAGCGCAAACGCATCGGTCAGCGCGGGCTGGCCGCGCGTCAGCGTGCCGGTCTTGTCGAGCGCAACGGCCTTGAGCAAACGCCCGCGTTCGAGCCACACGCCGCCCTTCACGAGGATGCCCGCGCGGGCGGCAGCAGCGAGGCCGCTCACCACCGTGACGGGCGTCGACACGACCAGCGCGCACGGACACGCGATCACCAGCAGCACGAGCGCCTTGTAGAGCCACGCGCTCCACGCGCCGCCGAACGCGAGTGGCCCGGCCACCGCGATCAGCACCG
>NZ_JAAGPN010000503.1:0-240 GCF_017104805.1 Paraburkholderia sp. Ac-20347
TGTCATTAAAAAAAAAAAAAAAATATATATAGTACATACTCGCGTCAATAAATCCACACACGTTGCACACACATGCGCCCTTCACGTACACAACCCTCGTACGCTCACCTGCGCCTCGCTCTCCTCTTCTACCATTCACAACCGCCGCCTCTCCCCACACTTCACTCCATCTTGCCGTCTGTCAACTCTATCATGCGATCTCGATCATCTGCCTGTGACATGCAACGACAGCCACTTCCA
>NZ_JAAGPN010000504.1:0-2624 GCF_017104805.1 Paraburkholderia sp. Ac-20347
GGCGGCGGCGTGTGGGGCCTGCGGCTCGGCGCGCATCTCTGGCGACGCAACCGTCGCGGCCCGGAAGACCCGCGCTACGCCGCGCTGCGCACGCGCTGGGGCCGCCACGCGCCGCTTCGCATGCTCGGCTTCTTCATGCTGCAGGCAGTGATTTCGCTGCTGCTCTCGATCGCCTTCTTCGTGCCCGCCTGGCAGATCCACACGCCATCGATTCCGGCCATCGTCATCGCCTTGTGCATCGGCTTCGCGGCGCTCGCGGGCGAAGCCGCCGCCGACCGTCAGTTGCGCAGTCATCTCGCCGATCCCGCCGCGCGCGGCCAGGTCTGCACGCGCGGCTGGTGGCGTTACTCGCGTCATCCGAATTACTTCTTCGAATCGCTGCACTGGTGCGCCTACACGGTCTGGTCGATCGGCCAGCCCTGGGGTTGGGCGACGCTCGTGCCGCCGTTCGCGATGGCGTGGCTGCTGCTCAAGCTCTCCGGCGTGCCGCTGCTCGAAGCGCGCCTCGTGCAGACGCGCGCCGGCTATCGCGACTACATGGCGACGACGCACGCGTTCATTCCGTGGCCGCCGCGCCGCGCACGCGCCGACGACGCAACACATCGACCTTCGAGGAGCCCGCGACCATGACCGTGACCGTTCCGCCGCTGCAAGAATCGCACGACCAGCCGCGCGACACGCCGAGCACCTACGACGCCTCGCTCGCGATCCGCCTGTGCGAACGCGGCTGGCTGCCCGACGCGTTGATCCGCATGGGCATGCGTACGCTGCTGCGCCGCCGTCTCGCCGACGAACACGCGCACGACGGCACGCGCCGCGCCGAAGCGTTCGAAACGCTGCTCGACGAACTGCGCGCCAGCCCGATCGCCATCGAAACGCAGGCGGCCAACGCGCAGCACTACGAGATTCCGGGCGCGTTCTTCGCGGCGCATCTCGGGCCGCGCCTGAAGTATTCGTGCGGCTACTATCCGCGCGGCGACGAAACGCTCGCGCAGGCCGAGGACGCCATGCTCGCGCTCTATGCAGCGCGCGCGGAACTCGCCGACGGTCAGCGCATCCTCGACCTCGGCTGCGGCTGGGGTGCGCTCACGCTCTGGCTCGCGCAACGCTACCCGCATGCGAGCATCGTCGGGCTGTCGAATTCGCATGGACAGCGCGCGTTCATCGAGCGTCGCGCCAACGAGCTGGGGCTCGCGAATCTGCGCATCGTGACCGGCGATGTCGCGCGTTTCGAGTTCGCGCCCGGCGAGCCGCGTTTCGACCGCGTGCTGTCGATCGAGATGTTCGAGCACATGAAGCACTACGGCCTGCTGCTCGCGAAGATCGCGCGCTGGCTCGACGACGACGGCCGTCTCTTCGTGCATCTGTTCGCGCATCGGCTGCTCGCGTATCACTTCGAGGTGCGTGACGGCAGCGACTGGATGTCCCGTCATTTCTTCACGGGCGGCACGATGCCCTCGGCGCATCTGCTGCTGCGTTTTCAGGACGATCTGCGCGTCGAGCGGCAATGGTGGATCGACGGCACGCATTACGCGCGCACCGCGAACCAGTGGCTCGCCGCGCTCGATGCCGCGCGCGCCCAGGCGCTGCCGCTGCTCGACGCGAGCGGCAACCCGCGTCTCGCGTTTCAGCGCTGGCGCATGTTCTATCTGGCCGTGGCCGAACTGTTCGGCTATGCGCGCGGCGAGGAGTGGGGCGTCGCGCACTATCTGCTGCGCAAGTGCGCGGCGCGGCCTGACGATAGCGAGTAAGCGCAATGCCGACGATGCTTTTCATGCTTGATTTCATGCGTGATTTCAGGCGATGCATGCGGCGTGCAACGTTCTTCGCGCCGATATTGCTCGTCGCGCTCGGCGGCTGCACGAACGGGCCGCCCAATCCGAATCCGCGCGCCGACCAGACGCTCGAACCGGTGAGCGTCGACCTGCCGCGTTACATGGGCCGCTGGTACGTGATCGCCAACATTCCGTATTTCGCGGAACGCGGTTTCGTCGCGAGCCGCGCCGAGTGGACGCTGCGCGCCGACGGCCGTATCGACGACGCCTTCATCGGCCGCAAAGGCGGCTTCGACGCGCCCGAAAAGCATTACCGCTTCGTCGATGCGGTCGTGCCCGGCAGCGGCGGCGGGCGCTGGCGCGTGCGCGTGTTCTGGCCGATCCACGTCACGCAGCTCACGCTCTATGTCGATCCGGACTATCGCGTGACGATCCTCGGTTATCCGGGCAAATCGCTCGGCTGGATCTTCTCGCGCGAGCCCGAGATGGACGACGCGACCTATCACGCGCTGCTCGCGCGTCTCGATGCGATGGGCTACGACAGCACGCGCTTCCGGCGCGTGCCGCAGTTTCCAGCGCAACTGGGTCAGCCGGGTTTTGCTTCGCCGTAGCTTCGCGTGCATCCGCGCGGGCGTTGCGTCCGTATCTGCGCATAAGGAAGTCTGCACGCAGCAGCAGTAGTCACCGATTCCATGACGACAACGCACGAATCAGGGAGAACAACGACATGGAACCCGCCGAGATCGCCAACGACACGAGCGCCATGAGCGCCGAGAGCGCCACCTTGCCGCCGGGCCGCCGCGTGGCCGTCGTCGGCGCCGGGATCGCCGGGCTGGCGAGCGCGTGGCT
>NZ_JAAGPN010000505.1:0-2604 GCF_017104805.1 Paraburkholderia sp. Ac-20347
TACAACTCCGTGCGTCCGCATAGTGCCCTCGGGCAACTGGCGCCGGACCAATTCCGGCAACTGCATCAACCGAAAAGCGGCGAGCCCACTAACTTACGAATGGTGTACTCGGCGGGGTAAGGTCACCGGCAATGGCATTTCACGCTACCAATGCGACCTGAACTCCAATGTGCAAGGCGTCGGGCGCCCCGGCTTAGTCAGTTTTGAAGCGCAACCAAGCGTGTATGGGCGCGCGACATAGCGAATCAGGTCTGAACGGGAGGGCGGAAGGGATGAATCGTTGCCCGACATGAAATTGTGGAAACCCGACAGCCCGCAGAAATTGCGCGAGCTGAGCCTCACCTCGCGCGTGCGATAGCGCCAGTTCGCTGGCAGCTGCGCGAACCAGGCCGCGTCCGCCATGAGGTCCAACCTTGCCGCCTGGAAGCCTGCGTTCCTGCAGGGTCGCGCGCGCCATCGACGCGGCCCGTTCCGCTTCGGCCAGCGTCTCGCCAAACACCGCCAGCGAATAAGTGGTATCCGCCAAGCACGAAGGTGCCGTTCACGAGCCCGTCGAGCGCCTCGTCCATCGCGACAATCTGCGAACTGGCGGCATCCTCGCCCGCGATCAGCCGGCCGCGCTGGCGTTCGAGCACGGTCTTCGCGCTCGCGCGGTCCAGCACGGAAAAGCTCTGCTGTAGATCGTCAACTATCTTGGCCGGCCAAGCTAATTGCCGCCGTCTAGAATGGTCACCCCGCCGTTACAAGCGGACTACGCTGTACGGTGTTTTCTTTCTGGAGAGGCCATCATGAAAGACGTGACACTGGTAGGAATCTATCTGGGCAAACATTCGTTTCATCTTCACGGTCAGGATCGGCACGGCAAAGCCGTGTTCCGCAAGAAGGTGGGGCGCAATCAGCTCCTAGAGTTTTTCGCCAATTTCCACACCTGCACAGTGGTCATGGAAGCGTGCGCCGGAGCGCATCACATGGCTAGCACGCTGGTCAGCTTTGGGCACCAGGCAAGCTGATCTCGCCGCAGTTCGGGATCAGCAAGTCAGTATGACTCCCGTTGGGCAACGCTGGCCGCCGTGCAGATATAGACGCGGGTTAGTCAATATGACTCCGCGTGGGGGCAGAGAGGCTGGCCTGCCGCGAAGGAATCAAACGCGGGTTAGCATGACTGCCAGAGCCGCCGGGTGTGGACAGGGCCACACCCGGCGATTTCCACCACGGAGGCCAGCATGGAAGACGATAGCACCCTGTACGTGGGCCTGGATGCCCACAAGGATTTGATTACGGTCGCCTACGCGCTTGGTGCCGGCGAGGCCGAGTTGCGCGGCAAAATCGAGACGACGAAGGACGATACCGGTCGCCCGTGCAAGCGCCTACACCCCAAGTCGCGGCGCATGGACATTGTTTACGAGGCTGGTCCGTGCGCTTACGGGCTCTGCCCGTAACTCATGAAGAAAGGCTTCGACTGTATGGTGTGCGTACCCTCGTTGATACCCAAAACCCGGCGAGCATGTCAAAACAATCGGCGCGATTGCCATCGAATTATGCGCTCGCGACGCGCCGCGGACCTCTCACTGGTGTACGTGCCCAGCGTGGAGCACGAAGCATTAAGCGACCTAGCTTGCTCATGGGTGCGCGCCAGGGACGATCTGCAGCGTGTGCGACAAGGACTGAAGATTTTTCTCCTCTCACACGGCGTACGCTATAACCGTCGCGTCGACTGGGGGCGGCGCTCCACCCAGACCGAGCGCGTTTTCGTTTGATAGCCCTTGGCAGCAACTTGCCTCTCGCGCTTCGAGCTCCCGCGCCAACTGACGGCCTGGCTGTGGTAACACCCTCCGAGCACTCGTCGGAAGAGAAGCACTGGCTGGGTGCCATTACCAGGGCCGGCAACAGCTATGCACGAATGCTGCTCGTCGCAGCCTCGGTTCTACCAGCACCCAGCCCGAGTAAGCCTCGAGATCCAGCGCCGGCAGCAGGGCACGTCGTAGCCCATTGTCGATCGTGCCCGGGACACGCAAATGCGCTTGTGCCGGCGCTACCGGAGGCTCGTCGCACGCGACAAGCAGAAGAACATCGCCGTGGTTGCGATTGCCCGCAAACTGACGGGGTTCATCTGGGATATCAGCCGGTTCGCGATGTCGCTGGTCGCACCACACAAGGTGCCGGCGGCGTGACACCACATAAGCAAATCCACAATAACGACTGGAAGGCGAGCGTCCTGAAGGCGGTGTAGCCGGCACACGGGTAACCCACGTCGATGCGAGGGATCCGATTTCATCCGACTCGCGCGAGTAGATAACGGCAGGCTCATCGCACCACTGCAATGCAGTACCCAACCTGCGAATATCAGCGTAATTCAACGTTGAGAGTTACTGCTACGCCGCCCTCAGGAAATTCAGATTGCACGCAACTCGAAAGCCAAAAACCGATTTCAATTGACGTACCGAGTCACATTAACGTCGCGGCCTTTGGTAACGAATTGGCCTTCCCCCGCTTTTCCGGACAGGTAAACTAGCCCGTCATGCGTTGCTCGAACTGAACCGGGCTAAGGAAGTTCAGTGTTGAATGTCGGCGATGCGGATTGTAGAAGCGCTCGATGTAATCGAA
>NZ_JAAGPN010000506.1:0-2431 GCF_017104805.1 Paraburkholderia sp. Ac-20347
GCGCAGGTCGAGCCCGCGCTCGGTTCGCCCTCGCACGGCGGTTTGCCTGATACGATCGCGCGGCGCGACGGCGCGCACTGGCGCATCACGGGCCACAAACGCTACGTGACCGGCGCGCCGCTGCTCGCGTGGATCAGCGTGCTCGCGCGCACCGACGAAGCCGAGCCGCGCCTCGGCCATTTTCTGGTGCCGCGCGACGCGCCCGGCGTGCGTATCGACGAAAACTGGGACCCGGTCGGCATGCGCGCCACCGTGAGTCACGACGTGCTGTTCAAGGACGTGGCGATCCCGCTCGACGACGCCGTGGGCCTGAAACCCGCGAGCCTCGGCGTGCAGCGCGATCCGCACGCGACGGCGTGGTACTTCAGCCTCGTCGCCACGATTTACGATGCGGCGGCGCGCGCCGCGCGCGACTGGCTGCTCGACTTCATCAACACGCGCACGCCCGGTTCGCTCGGCGGCGCGCCACTTGCGAGTCTCGCGACGGTGCAGGAAAGCGTGGGCCGCATCGAAATGCGGCTCGCCACCAGCGACTGGCTGCTGCGCTCGCACGCCGACGCCATCGACGCGGACAACGCGCCCGCCACGCTCTCGGCGCTCGTCAAGCACAACGTGGTGGACAACGCGATCGAGGCCGTGCAGACCGCGCTCGAACTCGCGGGCAATCACGGCATCACGCGGCGCAATCCGCTGGAGCGGCATCATCGCAACGTGCTCTGCGCGCGCATTCACGCGCCGTCGAACAGCCTGCTGCGCACCAACGCGGGCCGCGCGGCGCTCAATGCGGCGTTGAAATAAGCGGCGTTGAAGCAGGCGGTAAAACTCAATCGCCCGCGGCCGCCATCTGCGCGCAAAGAAACTCGACGACGCGCTGCGCGCGGCGCGGCAGCGGCCATTCGGCGCGATAAATCAGCCAGAGCGTATCGACCACGGCGACATCGCATTCCACGACTTCGATCGCCTCCTGACGCGCGAACGCGCGGCGCGCATAGCGCGGCAGCACCGTGAAACCGAAACCGCGTGCGACGGGTTCGAGTATCAAGCCGATCTGATTGCTGAAGCCTCGGCGCGGCAGCCCGCGCGCGCCCGTGTTGCCCGGAAAGCGGCGGCTCAGCAGACGGTTGGCCATCGCGAGGCCGTCGGGGTGATCGACGAAACCGATGCGCTCCAGATCCTCCCACGTCCGCGCCGTTTCTCCGGCCGGAATCACCATTTCGAGCGGCTCCTCCGCAAAACGCGTGGCTTTCAGGCGCTCGTCGTCGGGCTTGAGCGTGAGCAGGCCGAGTTCGTACTGATTGGCGAGCACGGCCGCCAGCACCTCGGAATCGGGCGCGAAACGGTGCCGGATCGACAGGCCCGGATGCGCCGCCTGCAAGTCGAGCAGCAGCGGATACAGCGCCAGACCGATGCTGCCCGGACTGATCAGCGCAATCTCGCCCGCATCGGCGTCGGGCGCGGCCAGGCGGTCGCGCAGCTTGCGGTCGGACACTTCGAGTTCGGCGCAGTAGTCGAGCAGCGCGCGCCCGGCGGGCGTGATCTCGATGCCGCGCGGACGGCGGAACACCAGCAGCCCGAGCCGGTCTTCGAGATGCCGCAGATGCTGACTCACGGCCGCCTGCGTGATGCCGAGCCGTTCGGCCGCGCGCGTGAAGTTGCCGACGTCGGCCAGCATCTCGAAGGTGCGTAGCCATTGCGGATTCAGCATAAGGAAGATTTATCGAAATGATAAGAATAGCGTCGTTGCGATTATAGCCACGCTGCCTAAGATTCGTAGGGTGCCCGCCAGCCGGGCGTTCTTCGAGGAATCAGCATGAGCATCGTTTATCCGCGCAGTTTTTCCCACATCGGTCTTTCGGTGACCGATCTCGACGCCGCCGTGAAGTTCTACACGGAGGTCATGGGCTGGTATCTGATCATGCCGCCCACCACCATCGAGGAAGATGAGAGCGCCATCGGCGTGATGTGCACGGACGTGTTCGGCGCGGGCTGGGGCTCGTTCCGCATCGCGCATCTGTCGACCGGCGACCGCATCGGCGTGGAGATTTTCGAATTCCGCAACGCGCAGAAGCCCGAGAACAATTTCGAGTACTGGAAGACCGGCGTGTTCCACTTCTGCGTGCAGGATCCGGACGTGGAAGGTCTCGCGGCGAAGATCGTCGCGGCGGGCGGCAAGCAGCGCATGCCGGTGCGCGAGTATTTCCCGGGCGAAAAGCCGTATCGCATGGTCTACATGGAAGACCCGTTCGGCAACATCCTCGAAATCTACAGCCACAGCTATGAGCTGACCTACTCGGCGGGCGCTTATCAAGGCAACACGCCGGGCAGCAAGGCATGAGCGACGTGACGACGCCCGTGCCGGCGACCTGGCCCGCGTGGACGTGGCGCGGCTCGCCCGATGCGCTCGGCCTCGCGCTGGGCAGCGTGCCGCGCG
>NZ_JAAGPN010000507.1:0-2587 GCF_017104805.1 Paraburkholderia sp. Ac-20347
GCGACGGCCACTCGAACGCGCCGCGCACCGCGCCCGCCGCCGGCCGCCCGAACCGGCGCATCTCGCCCACCGCGCGCCGCCAGCGCCGCGCCGCCTGCCTCTTTCTCGCGCCCGCCTGCATCATGGTCGCGATCTACGTGGTCTGGCCGATTCTCTCGACCATCCGCCTCTCGTTCTACAACTGGGACGGCATGAGCGACGCGAGTTTCGTCGGCCTCGCCAATTACATCGAACTCTTTCACGCACCCACTTTCTACACCGCGCTGAAAAACAATGTCATCTGGCTCGCGCTCTTTCTGCTCGCGCCGCCGATGGGTCTCGCCATCGCGCTCTATCTGAACCAGGCGGTGCCGGGCATCCGCATCGTCAAGTCGCTGTTCTTCGCGCCCTTCGTGCTCTCGGGCGTGGTGGTCGGGCTCGTGTATTCGTGGTTCTACGATCCGACCTTCGGCCTGCTCGCGCTGCTGCTCGGCCACGGCATTCCGGTGCTGGGCGATCCGCACTACGCCACGCCGGGCATCATCTTCGCGGCGCTCTGGCCGCAGACCGCGTACTGCATGATCCTCTACCTCACCGGCCTCACGACGCTCAACAGCGAGCAGATCGAAGCCGCGCGCATGGAAGGCGCGAAGGGCTGGTCGCTGCTGTGGCACGTGATCCTGCCGCAACTGCGCCCGACGACCTTCATGGCCGTGGTGGTGACGATCATCGGTGCGCTGCGCAGCTTCGACCTGATCTCCGTGATGACGGGCGGCGGCCCGTTCGAAAGCTCGACGGTGCTCGCGTACTACATGTACGACCAGGCCATCAAGTATTACCGGCTCGGCTATTCCGCCGCGATCGCCGTCGTGCTGTTCGCGATCATGCTGCTCTACATCGTCTATCACCTGCGCCGTCTGCTGAAGAACGAGCACTGATCGAGCCAAACCGAGGACACGCTCATGTTTCCGATTCCCGTCGACAAATGGAAGCCCGCGCCGCGCCGGCTCTACAAGCTCTCGCTGCCGGTCGCGCTCGTGATCTGGCTGCTGCCGATGCTCGCCGTGCTGGTGACGTCCGTGCGTTCCACCGACGAACTCAACGAAGGCAATTACTGGGGCTGGCCGCGCCACTTCGCGATGTTCGACAACTATCGCGAAGCGCTCACCACCTCGCCGATGCTCCATTACTTCTGGAACAGCGTGCTGATCACCGTGCCTTCGGTGGTCTGCGCGATCGCGCTCGCGGCGATGGCCGGTTTCGCGCTCGCGATCTATCGCTTTCCGGGCAATTCGGCGTTGTTCGCGACCTTCGTGGCGGGCAATTTCGTGCCGATCCAGGTGCTGATGATTCCGGTGCGCGACCTCACGCTCAAGCTCGGCCTCTATAACAGCGTGGGCGGCCTGATTCTGTTTCACCTGTCGTTTCAGACCGGCTTTTGCGCGCTGTTCCTGCGCAACTTCATCAAGCAGTTGCCGTTCGAACTGGTGGAGGCGGCGCGCATCGAAGGCGCGAACGAATGGACCGTGTTCTTCCGCATCATCCTGCCGCTGATCCGCCCGGCGCTCGCGGCGCTCGGCATTCTGGTGTTCACGTTCGTGTGGAACGACTACTTCTGGGCGCTGTGTCTCACGCAAGGCGACGACGCCGCGCCGATCACCGTGGGCGTGGCCGCGCTCAAGGGACAATGGACGACGGCGTGGAATCTGGTGTCGGCGGGCTCGATCCTCGCGGCGCTGCCTTCGGTGGCGATGTTCTTCGCGATGCAGAAGCACTTCGTCGCGGGGCTGACGTTCGGGGCGACGAAGGGGTGAATGCGGGGTGAATGCGGGGTGAGTTGTGACGGGAGCGGGCGGCGCGTGTACGCGGCAACTCCCGGAAAGCGTTGGCCTCGATCCGCTCGACGAGCGGTTCGATATCCACGTCGAGCTTTCGGTGGCGGGATTTGATCGGCATTTCGCCGATGCTTGCGCTGTTGACGTCGACCTCATCGGCATCGAGGCTCAGCTTGCGCGCTACCTTGCTCAGTTTCCGGTCGTCCATCAGTGCCCGCCAGACAGCAACCGCGCCGACCGCCCGATCTCACCCGCCCCCACTTCCCGCACGCCCCAACCACGCTCCGGACTTTACGGACTTGACAGCGCCGAAAGCCCGCAAAAACAGCAGCTTAGCGCGCGCCGGCGCATTGTTCGCCGCGCGCCCACGCGCAAAACCGCGAAGCCCGGTGCGCCGCCGTGTAAACTGCTGCCTTTTTTGCCTGTTGTGGTATGGTCCCTCCCCCGCAAGGTCCGGCTAAGCGCACGTCGCTAAGCGGTCCGGCCCTCGTTCGCATTCTGGCGCGCCTCGGTGAAACCGAGGTGCTCGCGTCGGAGCAGCCGCTCGCGGACCGGCTGAGCCAATGGCTCGGCTGGACCGACGCGATCGCGCTCTCGACGGTGTTGTCCGCGCCTGCCGCGAGCATGGCGGCGGCAGCGGGCGCGCGCACGAATGGCGCCGACGAGGCGCAGCGTGGTCTCGAACTGCGTTCCGCGCTCTCGAAGGCGATTGCCTGCGACGCCCTGCTCGCGCCCGCCAGGCGCGCGCTGCGCGGCGCGGCGCTCGCACAGGC
>NZ_JAAGPN010000508.1:0-2582 GCF_017104805.1 Paraburkholderia sp. Ac-20347
CAGAAAGACAGCTTCGCGAACTCAAAGGCGAAGGTCATCCTGCTCATCGAGTCTGAGACCCCGGGCCTGGAAACCACGCGGGTAGTCAGGCGTCAGGTCGGCGACTGGACATGGTTCGACATTGATGCCTGGCAATCAACCTCGAAGCGGTGGCTCACCCGCAGAGGTGTCCCGGAGCGCCGGCGCGCATTTGAAATCGCACGACTTCGGGTCTGGCTCGAGAACGAAGAATAAGCCACATGCTGCCGGACTACGGCACGACGTGTACTTCGCAATACATCTGTCATTGTTTCGGCAATAAATGCGATGACTGGCGTGGATCGCAATTGCAGGATCTTGAACTTCGCGCTCACGCCGAGCCGATCGCCATTCGCGGGTGTGCCAGTAGCGCGTCGCGCTCTGTCGCCCGGGTAGCGCCATCGCCGTCTACGCCATCGCGCGCGTTCATCTCGGCCCAGCGAATCTGCTCGTCGATCGTCATGACGCTCATGGCGTTGCGGATGATCTGATGCGCCGCGCGCAGCTCAAAGACCAACTGGCTTTTCTCGGCCTGAAGGCTGGCCAGCTCGATTTCGGTCGGGTCGATGGACATCGTCATTCCTCAGAATAAAAGGCGCGTCAGCATTTTCGCATGCACGTAGGTTAGACAGTAACGGCATGCTTTCTGCTCATTGTGGATGGGTATCAGGAAAGTCTTCCCAGCACCTGCTAATCTGGATTATCGGCGCGCAGCGCTCACCAGCCGCGCCGTTCAGAGAGCACCACGCTCCGCAAGGAAATGGCCATGGCCACCGCCCGACCCATCGCCTCGCTCTCGTTGAGCTTCGGCCTCGTCGATTCCCGTTCGCCTCTATAGCGCGACGGAGAGTTCCGCTACAGTACGCTTCAACATGCTCGCGCCCGACGGCTCCAGGGTGGAGCAGCAGTACGTCTCCAAGAGCACGGGCAAGGAGGTCGAGCGCTCCGAAATGAATAAGGGGTACGAATTCGAAAAAGGAAAATTCGTCGTTTTCACGGCGGACGAGCTGAAGGCGCTGGAGGAGAGTCCAAGCCACATCGTTGAAATCCTCGCCTTCGTACCCGACAAAGCGGTCGATCCGATCTATTACGACAGGGCGTACTTCATTCCTCCCGACAAGCGCGGTGCCAAACCGTACAGCCTTCTCCAGAGAACTCTACTGGCCAGCGGCCGGTCTGTTCTCGCCAGCTGGAACAACAACGGCAAGACGTACATGATCCAGATCCGCGCGACAAACGACGGCCTCGTATTCCAGCAGCTTTTGTGGGGAGCGGAGGTCCGGTCAATCAAAGACCTGAACATCGAACATGTTCCAGTGTCTGACGCGGAGCTGAAGCTGGCGCTACAGATTATCGCGCAGGGGGAATCGGACACACACGATCCCGCGCAGTACGAGGACGTCGAACAGAAACGGGTTCTCGCCGCGATCGACGCAAAGATCGAAGGCCAGCAAATCGTCGCGCCGGCCGAAGAAAGTGCGCCCGCCGGCGGCCAGGTCATCGACCTCATGGAAGCTGTGCGGGCCAGCCTCACGCGCGTTGGAAAGGCAAAGCCCGCGTCGGGCAGAGCCGCAAAATCAGCAAAGGTGGCCCAGCTTCCCGCAACGAAGCGCGCGCGCACCGTCAAACGCGCAGAAGCCGCGCCGGCGGCCGCACCCGCCAGGCGAGCGTGGAAGTGACACGCCGCCCGGCGGTCCACGGGTATACAGCCCGTGAGATCCAATCCATGTTGGGCGTGTCACGGTGCACCCTGTCCACCCTGATCACGACTGGACTCGTTGCCCCAGTGCGTGGCCACAGGAACGAACTTCGGTTCTCGTTCCGGGACATTGTGGTGTTGCGCACAGCCATTAAATTGCGCACGTCAGAGATTCCGCGACGGAGAATCCTGCGCGCCCTCGCGAACGTGAAGAAGGGCCTTTCTGACGAAACCCCATTATCAGGACTCCATATCAGTGCAGCCGGCGACACCATCGCCGTGAGGAGCGGCGAAACACAATGGGATGCCAATTCAGGCCAGTTGCTACTCGATTTCGGCGACAACGTCACAAAAAAACTGTGACAGCGCTGGAAGCGTCGCCTGCCCGGATCGAGCAACGAGCAAGACTGGCTGCAGAACGGTACGCGAAGGCCGAGCGACTGCAAGAACGTGACCCCGCTGCGGCGGAACACGCGTATCGCCAGGCAATCGAACTATCACCGATGCCGCACTATCACGCGTACAACAACCTTGGGGCCATGCTCTCGCGCAGCGATGATCGCTGCTCTGATGCGCTGATCGTCTTCGAACAGGCCCTCAAGCATTTCAACGAAGTGGAACTACTGCATTA
Organism: Paraburkholderia sp. Ac-20347; assembly: GCF_017104805.1. Lineage (NCBI taxonomy): Bacteria > Pseudomonadati > Pseudomonadota > Betaproteobacteria > Burkholderiales > Burkholderiaceae > Paraburkholderia > Paraburkholderia sp. Ac-20347. The sequence goes on from NZ_JAAGPN010000508.1 coordinate 2,349, forward strand.
CAACCGCGCAGTACTGCTCGAACACGCTGGCAGACTTGAAGAAGCCGCACGCGGGTACATGCGTTGCCTCGAACTAAATCCGCACAGCGACGACGCCGCGTTCAACCGCGCGTGCGTCCTCGATCAGCTCGGCGGCCACGATGGCGCTGCGCAGGCGTATGTGCAGTGTCTCCAGATCAACCCTTCGCATGGCGAGGCGTTACGGCAGCTGAACATGTTGATGGACAAGCTCCG
>NZ_JAAGPN010000048.1:0-41775 GCF_017104805.1 Paraburkholderia sp. Ac-20347
TGCTGCTGACCTCGCTGGCGCGCCGCGCCGAACTCGCGGGGTTTGCGCGTCAGCGCGAACTCAAACGCGCGATCCGCGACGCGCGCCGTCTCGACAAGACTCGCGACGCCATGTTCTCCGACGCCTTCTGCCTCGACACCGAGGCGATGCGCGCGACCGCCGCCGAACTGGAGCATATCGATACGGCCCTCGTCGCGTTGTGCGTCGAGCACGTGATGGCGCGCCATGCGCAACTCGCCGACGGATCGGCCGGCGCGACGCCCGCGCCCCGGGTCATGCGCGCGACCGCCACGACGCGACGCGCCCCGAAGCTCGCCAATCCTGACAGCAGCGCCGACGCCGCCGAACACCGCGACGCGGCCTGAAGATCACCGAAATACGCCGCTGCGGCACGCAACGCAGGCGGAAAAGCAGGCTCCGCCACGGTCCCGATGACCGGACGGACCCCGCTATATTCCGTGATATATTGCGCTGACGGTGCGCAGCGGCGTCCGAAGTGAAACCGAAGTCACCTTGACAGCACCCTGAGCGAACACGGACGCCGCGCCACGCGCCATGCCGTCGCGCGTTCCTAACCGGACAGAGGTCACCATGCACGCACCGCCGTTTCGCCTCGCCCGCACGCCGGGCACCGCGACGCCGGACGAGGCGCCGCATCTGCGCGCCTTCGCCCCTGCCGCCGACTGCTGCGGCCCTTCGCAGGACGAACTCGACCGTTCGCGCCGCCGCACGCGTCTCGCCGAACTCGACGCGCATCTGCACTGCTCGATCATCGGCACCTGTCTTTCGACGCATGAACTGCGCAAGCTCGTGCCGAAGTTCGCGCCGCTCGACGCGCGCCACGCGAGCGATCTGGAGATTCATCACACGGCGGTCGAACTGGCGATCCAGGGCGGCGCGGGCGGCAAGGCGCTGCAAAAGGCGCTCGACACGCGCTATGCGGGCGCGCTGCGGCGCTTTGCCGGCGCGCGCGACGCCGACGCGGTGCTCGCGCTCTGGAATGAGGCGCGCGCCAATGGCGACATTCCGCCCGCCTACTGGGCGCTGATGAGCCATCCGGCCACGACGATGGAGGTGCGTCAGGCCGCGTTCGGCGAATTGCACATGCTGTCGCATCTGGTGGGCGCGGCGAATCGCGCGGATCTGCGCCGCCTCGTCGCGCTCGAAGAGGACAACGCCGAGCTGCACGCGAAGATCGAACGCCAGCAGGCACGTCTGCACGAGATGAGCCGCGAGCGCGACGCCGCACGCGATGCGCTCGCCGAGCAGGCCTCGCGTGCGGCCGCTCAGCGCGTGGACCGCGATACCTCCGCGCTGCACGCGCAGAACGCCGCGTTGCAGGACGCGCTGGCCGCGCGCGACGCGCGCCTTGCGCTCGAAACGAGCCGCCGCGAAGCCGCCGAACAGCGCGCCAACGCCGATGAAATCGCGCTGCACGCGCTACGCACGCAACTGGACGACGCGCTCGCGCTGATCGATACGCTGCGCGCGGAAGCGCAGGCGCTCGAAGACGCCGCTCAACCCGACGACGACGGCGCAACCCGCGCCCTGCCGCGCGACGCGCTCAAGAACCGGCGCATTGTTTATGTGGGCGGACGGCCGGGATCGAATCACGCGCTGCGGCGCTGGGTCGCCGCGGCGGGCGGCGAATTGACGGTGCACGACGGCGGCATCGAGGACCGCAAGGGTTTGCTCGCGGCGGCGCTCGCGGGCGCGGATCTCGCGGTGTTTCCCGTCGACTGCATCGACCACGATTCGATGAACACGCTCAAGCGCGTGTGCGAACGGCATCAGGTGAGCTATCACCCGCTGCGCACGGCGAGTCTCGCGAGCTTCGTCGAACTCATGACGCGCCTGCATACGAACACGGTGCCGACGCTCACCGCGGTGCCGCTTTCGCGCTTCTGTCTGCGGCACGGTTGAGGCGTCTCGCTGACGCGCCGCAACGGCGCGCTCAGCCCCGCACTCAGCCCTTCACGAGCTTCTTGAGCGCGGCGATTTCGGGCGCGCAGGCAGCCGCCGCGCGCTCCTCGATGCCGCGATAAAGGCGGATGATTTCCTCGCCGACGGGCGTGAGCATGCTGCCGCCGCCGCTCTGGCCGCCATGCTCCGACACCGTGGCCGGCGATTCGAGCGCGCGGTTGAGTTCGTCCATGAGCAGCCACGCGCGCCGGTACGACATGTTCAGGCTGCGCGCCGCCGCCGAGATCGAACCATGCTCGCGCACCGCTTCGAGCAATTGCACCTTGCCCGGCCCCAGCGCGATGGTGTCTTCCTGCATCACGCGCATACGAAAACGCACGCGCGGCTCGCGGCGCACGCCGCTTTCGGCTGCGGGCGTTTCGGCTGGGGTTTGCGGCTTCGCTTTCGCTGTTTCGCTCGTCTTCACGGTCGCTGTCACGTTCGGTTGGGCAAGGGGCGAAGCGCCCGTCTGCTCGCGGTCTTTTGCGGGTCTGGTCATGCGCGCAAGCATACACGATGGCCTCGCGCGCGAGCCTCGCCGAATGGCTAGCGCGCGTGGCCGAAACAGAAGCCGAAGTCCTCGCAGCCGGGACAGCCCGGCGCGGGTCCCGGCACGCCGCCGGTGGCCAGCGCGAGTTCGCGCGCCAGCAGCTTTTTCCAGCGCAGGCCTTCGGTATTGCGCGCGACCACGGCGGGGAAAAAACGCGTGAGCATCTGCGTGACGTCGTCGCGCCCGCTCAGGCCGAGATCGCGCCACAGGTGGTCGGGACGCAGACACGCATGTGCGAGTATCGCGGCGAGGCAGCGTGCGTCCGCGCCATCGACATCGGGCGCGGCCAGGCCGAGCAGAAAGTCGCGCATCGCGGCGACGAACGACGCATGCGTGTCGTCGGTAATCGTGACGTTCGCGAGGATCGGCCGCAGCGCATCAGGCGCGCTATCGAGCGATCCCGCCACGAAATGCCGCATCGCGAGATCGGCGAATTCGGACGCCGATAAACCGAGCAGCGCGCATTCGCCGCGCACCGCGCGCGCCGCCACCAGTCGCGCGAACAGCCACGCGTCCGCCGTGGGCGCGCCGCCGGGCATGCCCGTCAAACGGTCGCGGCACGCGGCGGCCAGGCGCTCGACATCCGGCGCTGCGTTCGCCGCTTGATCACCCGCTTGATCCGCGGGTTGATCCGCGGGCCGGGGGTGCGCCGGATCGCCCGTTTCGCGCTGCGTCATGCTGAGGTGAAACCGCTGCGTTCAGTCGTCCACGCCGACGATCACGCTCGACGCCTTGAACAGCGCCGACGCCGCCTTGCCCGCCGCGAGACCGAGGCGGTCGACGCTCTCGTTCGTGACGATGGCCGCGATCTGCGCGCCGCCCGGCGCCGCGATCACGACTTCGGCGTTCACCGCGCCCTTCGTGACCGACGCCACGCTGCCCGCGATCACGTTGCGCGTGGACACCTTGCTCGGGTCGCCGTCGACCATCACGATCACCGACGAGGCCTTCACGAGCGCGAACGCGCTCTTGCCCGCCGCGAGACCCAGCGACGCCGCGCTGCCGTGCGTGATGATCGCGACGATCTCCAGACCGCCGTCGGCGCGCAGCGTGATCTCGTCGTTGACGGCGCCGGGCTTGACGGCGGCGATCTGACCGGTGAAGTGATTGCGGGCGCTCGTACGCATGATGGTCTCCATGTAAATACGCGCGCGGTGTTTGCTGCGGTCAACCGCGCGTGCGATGTAAAGGGGGAAATGAAGGAGCCCAGTGTAGTCGTCCCGATGCCGCGCGCACAGGGGTAATACTAAAAATTGGCCGTTCGGCCAGGTATATAAACGCAGCACTCCTGTCGTAATATAGGGACCTTTATAACGGAACGGGGTAGAACAGATGATCCGCAAGCTGATCGCATCGGTCGTGATGATGTCGGGCGTGCTCGCCGCAAGTTCGAGCGCATTCGCCGCCGATGACAACGACGTGAACGTGCTCTATGCAGGCTCGCTCGTGAACCTGATGGAGAAGAGCGTCGGTCCCGCGTTCGAAAAGGAAACCGGCCTGCATTTCAAGGGCTACGCCGCCGGTTCGAACAAGATCGCCAATGAGATCAAGGGCAAGCTGCGTCGCGGCGACGTGTTCATCAGCGCGAGCCCCAAGGTCAACGCGAGCCTGATGGGCGAAGCGAATGGCAATCACGTTTCGTGGTACGTGAATTTCGCCGAATCGCCGCTGCTGATCGGCTATAACCCGAAGAGCCGTTTCGCCAACGACTTCAAGACGAAGAAGTGGAGCGACGTGCTGCAGCAGGACGGCATCCGTCTGGGTCGCACCGATCCGAAGCTCGACCCGAAGGGCGCCTTCACCGTCGAACTCATGACGAAGGCCGCGCAGGCGTATAACCAGCCGGACCTCGTCGAGAAGACGCTGGGCGCGCCGGAAAATCCCGCGCAGGTGCTGCCGGAAGAAACGCTCGTGGGCCGTCTGCAATCGGGTCAGCTCGACGCGGGCTTCTTCTACTCCACCGAAACGTCCGACCTGAAGATTCCGTCGATCCACCCGGCGCCCGAACTGAAGATCAAGGCGAACTACACGCTCACGATCCTCAACGACGCCCCGAACAACGCGGGCGCCGCGCGCTTCGTCAACTTCCTGCTGTCGGCGGAAGGCCGCAAGCTGCTCGCCGAACATGGCGTCGACGTGACGAAGCCGAGCGTGAACGGCAACGGTCAGGCGATTCCGCCGTCGGTGCAAGCTGTGATCGACGCCGCGCAGCAGTGATCGCGCAGTCATGACTCAACCCGTGCAGCGCGCCGCGAGGCCGCTCTGGTGGCTCGGCGCGCTGCTCGCGGTGTATCTGTGCGCGCCGTTTCTCGCCAGCATTCCGCAGATCGGCCAGGCCGACTGGGCCGGCGTCGACTGGCATCAGACCTGGTCGGCGGTCGCCGTCTCGGCCGCGAGTGCGAGCGTCGCCTCGCTGGTGATTCTCGTGGGCGGCGTGCCGCTCGGTTACTGGCTCGCGCGTTCGCATGCGCGCGGTGTGGCGCTGCTCGGCTTCGTCGTGCAGTTGCCGCTCGCGTTGCCGCCGCTCACGAGCGGCGTGCTGCTGCTGTTCCTGATCGGTCCGTATAGCGGCATCGGCCAGTTGTTCAACGGCACGCTCACCGATTCGTTCACGGGCATCGTGCTCGCGGAAACCTTCGTGGCCGCGCCCTTTCTGATCGTCGCCGCGCGCTCCGCGTTCGCGGCCGTCGATCCCGTTTTCGACGACGTCGCGGCCACGCTCGGCCATCACGCCGCCAGCCGTTTCTTCCGCGTCACGCTGCCGATTGCGTGGCCCGCCATCCGCGCGGGGCTCGCGCTCGCGTGGCTGCGCGCGTTCGGCGAATTCGGCGCGACCGTGATGGTCGCGTATCACCCGTATTCGTTGCCCGTCTATACCTATGTGGTGTTCGGCGGTCAGGGCCTGCCCGCGATGATGCCGCTGCTGCTGCCCACGCTCGGCATCGCGATCGTCTGCGCGGTGCTGTCGGTCTACACGCGCGGCGCGCGCGCCACGCTGGCGGTGAGCACCGACAACGGCGACGAACTCACCGCCATCACGCCCGCCGCCGCGCCCGAACCCGCCGGCCTGCGGCTCGCTTTCGCCGCGCAACGCAAGCTGGGCGCGTTCACGCTCGACGTCGCCTGGCAGCCGCACACGCGGCGGCTCGCGATCATCGGGCCGTCGGGATCGGGCAAGTCGCTCGCGCTGCGCATCGTCGCGGGGCTGGAGCCGAACGACGCCGGGTCGGTCACGCTCGGCGCGACCGACCTCGGCGCGCTGCCGCCGGAGCGTCGTCAGATCGGCTACATGCCGCAGGACTACGGCCTCTTTCCCCACATGACGGTGGCGCAGCAACTCGCGTTTCCCGTCGACGCCGACGCCGCCAGCGCGCGTTACTGGCTCGCGCATCTGGGCCTCGACGCGCTCACGCAGCGTCTGCCGCGTCAGCTTTCCTTCGGCCAGCGTCAGCGCGTCGCGCTCGCGCGCGCGCTCACGCGGCACAGTCAGCTGCTGCTGTTCGACGAGCCGTTCGCGGCGCTCGACACGCCGCGCCGCCGCCGCTTGCAGCAGTCGCTGCGCGCGCTGCAACGCGAGATCGGCGCGGTCACGGTGATCGTCACGCACGATCCCGACGAAGCCGCCCTGCTCGCCGACGAAGTCCTCGTGATCGAACACGGCCGCGCGCTTCAGGCGGGCGCCGTGGACGCGGTGTTCGCGCGGCCCGCCAGCGTGCGCGTGGCCGAACTGCTCGGACTGCACAACATCGGCGAAGGGATCGTGCGGGCGTCGGGCGAGATCGAAACGACTTCGGGGCTGCGGTTGCGTTTCCGGGACAGCGCAGATGCGCCGCTCACAGCGGGCACGCGCGCGATGTGGCGCGTGTCGTCACGTGCGCTGCGCGCCGCGTCCGATGGCCGTTACGAAGGACGCGTTGCGGGGACGTCGCTGCGTCACGGGGATCGCTATGTGACAGTCGAACTGGGCGGCGAGACGTTCGACATCGCCGCCGACGACGCGCCGGATGCGGCACAGGCGCAGACGCTGCGTTTCGATATCGACGAGACGGGGGTTTCGGTGTGGGCTGTCGATGGGTCCTGAAAAGGCTCACCTTTGGCGTTGTGCTGGATGTGATCTGTTTTGTCGACTGATATAAAAGGCCCTGTTTTCAGGGCTTTTTCTTTTTGGACGCCGCTGAAATGCGGTTAGGAATGAGGGTCCTGAAAAGGCTCACCTTAACGGCGTTCATGCGCAATAGGGATCGTGATGCAGTTCGCCAGACACGTCCATCGACATCAGGAAAATTCGCATCGCTTAACCTGGGACTACCAGGAAAATCTCGCGAAACACGCTGGAAAATGCGTGTTTCCGCGCCTTTTGCCTATGGAAGCGACGGTCGAATCCGCTAGCACGTGCGGTGATGAACGAGCAGCTCGCTTACCTCACCAAGCACACCTGAATCTCGACTCGGCGCGCGACTCCCGTAAATCCTCACCTTGATCGATCAGCGTGCGTGCGCGCGTCGGATGAACGGACCGCATCGCTTCGAATCGCTTGACCTGGGAGTCCCAGGAAATTTTGTGCCTTGTTTCAGGTGCTAAACGAGTCATTTCCTGCCGTCTCGGGCGACGCAAGGTGAGCACCACATTCACACGCAACATCACCTGACGCCATCCACGTTGGACTGCGTAACGATTCCCCTCACTCCCGAAAACCCTCACCTTTCTCGCGCGGCCTTCAAATCACGAAGCGGCTGTCCTCGTCGAGCACGCGTGGCAGCGGCTGCAGATCCTTGCGCGCGAAACGCACCAGCGAGAACGCGCGCAGCCCCGCCGGACTCGCCGGAATATGCGCGAGCGGCACGACGATCTGCGCGCCCGGCGCGCCGCTGACACCGCCCGCCTCGGCCGCGCCCGGATCAAGCAGCACGTTCATCGGGCTCAACCGCAGTTGCCGCATCTCGACGTTCGCGTGCTGCGCCGGATGCGCGAGCACTTCGCAGATCACGCTCAACTGGTGCTCCAGCGCGTCGGTTTTGAGTCCCAGCGCCGCCAGCGCCTGCTCGTTCGCGACGATCAGCGCCTCCAGCCGCGCAAGCTCCGCAGCGTCCGCGACCGCCTGTTCGCCGACCATGCGATGCGTGCCCGCGCCGTGGTGCGTGAGCAATTGCAGGCGCGTGCGCAACAGCGCGCGCTCCTGTTCGAGCGCATCGCGGCGGGTTTCGTCGGCGCCGATCTGCGCGAGTCCTTCGAGCGCGATCTGCTCGACCACGCGCTGCACGATCAGCGCGCGCAGATCGGCTTCGGTCTCGCCGCAGACGCGCACCTGATGGTCGTCGAAGCTCAAGGTCGTCTGGGCGACGTCCGCGTGCACCTGATCGCCGTGTTGCGCGACGCCGAACGAGCGCCGCTCGCTCATCGCCATGCCCAGCACGGCGTAGGTTTCGTTGGCGAACGGATGGCTCTCGAACCACGCATGCAGTTCGGCCGAGCGGCTCAGCACGTGCGCGATCTCGTCGGGCGCGGCGAAAAACGCGTGGATATAGGGATCGGCGAGCCAGTTCGCGGCGCTCGCTTCATGCGCGGGCGGCAGGGTCCGCACCACGTCGCTCACATAGGTCAGCGATTGCGCGAGCGCGGGCGCCAGTCGCGCGCGCCAGTCGCGTGCGAGCTTGAGCGGCGGGCTCAGCTCGGTCAGACGGTCCGCGAGCGCGCGTGTCTGTTCGGTTTGCGGGTCGGGCCGCGCGGGCTTGCGCGGCCACAGTCGATCGAAAAAACCCATGAGACGGCTCCCGTAGCGCCGCGCCGGCCGGTGGTTTCGAGGTGCCGCCTGGCCGGCGCGCATCGTCGCGACTATACCGCGTCGGGCCTCGCGCTCCATGAAAGGCCGGCAGCGAAGCGTGTGCGCAACGCAAGTCTCCACTCCCGAAAACGCTCACCTTTGAATTTTCACCCAGACACTTGATGTTAAAAAATCCGCGAAGCAACTTGACGACATCAAGCTACAAAACGCAATTTCGCGTCGAGCCAGTGAAGAATAGCTCCCGCAAACACTCACCTTTACGGTTTGCGGATGGTTCGATTGGGTTTCGGCTGAATGGGTGAGTTCGGTGACTCGTTGATCTTCACGTTTCCTGGCACTCCCCAGGTCCGGCTCCCGAATGTCCTCACCATGGGCATCCTGTCGCGCGCAAACGTTTCCCGTATTCCCTCACCTTCGGATTCGCGGATAGTCGTGTCTTCGCTCCGAGAACGCGCTATCGAATCCCTGGCATGTCGAATCAATGCGCGAATCAATGCACAAATCAATGCGCGAACCGTTCGATGATTCATTGCGCACATCCTTGCGCGGACATCCAGGCGTCCGTGATCCGCGTTAGCACACCGTTGCCCCGCCCGAATCGCTGCTTCGGCCCGGCGCTTTTGCCGGGAATACGCTTTGCTCTGCGGCGCCGGCGCGTCTCAAACACACATCAGGACAAACCCGCGTTGCGTCCGCCCCGGTCGAGACGGAGCAAGCGGAAGCGCCCTGATGGCGGCTTTTAGAGTGATTCGTTCAATTGACAGCGGTCAATGTCATGATCCAATCTTCACCGCACAAATTATTACGAGACAGGGAGGCAGACACATGTTGGAGAGCATTGTCCGCTGCGTCGCGCTGGCCGCAGCCGCAACGCCGTTACTCGTCGCTTGTGGTGGAGGCAACGCCAGCGACCCCGCGCCGATCACGCCGGCGCAATGTTCGGGCTCGACCTGCACGAACCAGGGCGCGCCCACGAGCCAGCCTGCCGCCACGGCGCTCTGCCCCGCCGATGCCGACATCGCGAAGAACACCTATCTCGGCGGCACCGGCAGCGGCGAGGTCGTGAGCCTGAACATCGATCCGACGAAGATGACGTATTCGCTCACCTTCCTCGCGTCGCCGATTCCCGCGTCCGCGACCGGCCAGGTGGCCAACACCCGCACGGGCCTGACCATCACTGGCGCGGTCCAGCATCCGGCCACCGGCGCGCTGCCCACGGCCGCGCAGATCGCCTGCGCGTTCCAGCTTCAGCAGGGCACGGGCACGCTCAACGGCACCGCCTACACGACCAGCTACAACGCGAGCAATCCGCCCACGATTTACGTCGGCTTCGGCGTGGCGGGCGGCGGCGTGCCGGGCGCCACGGTGAGCTTCAGCGGCGACACGCTCGCCTCCCTGCTGTTCCCCTCGGTCCAATCGCGCACGTTCGACTTCTACCCGTTCATCGGCTTCTCGTCGGTCAGCACCAATATCGCCGACCTGAAGGGTTCGTATAACGCGCTGCTCTATCACATCCTGCCGTCGAACAACTTCGCGCCCGCGGCCGAAGTCACGCAGGAACAGTACGATGCGAGCGGCAATTGCAGCGTGCCGTCCGGCGCGACCAACACGACCTGCGCGACGGCCACGAGCCAGTGGACCGCCGACACCAACGGCAGCTATTTCGACAGCGCCAACGCGCCGCAGATCGAAACGCCGACCGTGATCGGCAACGCGATCCTCAGCTTGCTGTCGGGCGCGATCATCCATCGTGACGGCGCGACGGCGCACCTGATCATCGGCAAGCTCGGCAGTTCGATCGTGCCGATCGTCGTGCGCACCGGCTACGTGAACGAGAACCTGACCGACGCCCACGTGGACGACGAATCGGGCATTGCGATGATGGCGCCGGCCACCACGCTCGCCTCGGGCGCCTTCGACGGCAGCTATATCGGCGCCGATTCGAACTTCGCCTACACGGCCACGCTCATCAACGGTCAGACCGCCGGCTTCCTCAAGCCCTCGACGATGACGACGCAGAGCACCTTCACGCTCGATTACACGCAGACGCATCCGGGCCTGATCGGCGCAACCGACAACAACGGCAATGCAGGCAACGTGATCGCGGTGGGCGGCGTCTACGGCATCTTCCTGAACGGCGAGGAAAACGGCGGCGTGACGTCGACTTCGGCGAACAGCGCCACGCCCAATACGCCGTACTTCGGAGTGGGCGCACTGATCCAGCCGCAGTAAAAACGCTGGCGCGCATCCTCAAGCCTTTACTCAGGATGCCGAAATAGCAGAAAGAAAGCTCGAAAGGGGCGCAAGGACTGGGAGCCTGCGCCCCGCCAACAAGAATATTCCGGAGACGCGGTATGACATTGAAGCATTCCGTAAAGCACCTCGCGAAGCTCTCGGCGCTCGGCGCGCCGCTGCTGCTCACGCTGAGCGCCTGCGGCGGCGGCGGCAGCGGCAGCCCGCCGCTGGTCGAAACCGCCCTGTGCCCGACCTCGCTCGACTACAACACGGTCTACACGGGCGGCGGCGGCGACGGCGAACTGGTCAAGCTCCAGCTCGACACCACGAAGAAGACCTGGCAGATCACCTACGTCGAATCGCCGATTCCGGCCACCACCGGCACGGTCACGCCCACGCGCAAGGGCCAGGTGGTCTCGGGCACGATTACGCAGGAAACCGCGCTGCCCACGGCGAAGCTCAATCAGTGCGCATTCCAGCTCAACGGCGCGAGCCTCGATGCGAGCCGTCCGGCGCGCGTGTTCATCGGCTTCGGCGTGGCGGGCGGCACGATTCCCGGCGCGGAAATCCAGTTCGCGGGTTCGGGCGGCATCGGCGTGGTGCCGGACACGAAATTCCCGTACTACCCGTTCATCGGTTTTTCGACGCTCGAAACCAATATCGCCAACGTCGCGGGCACGTATAACCAGCTCGGCTATCACCAGGTGCCGTCGCAGAACTTCCTGCCCGCCGCCGTCGACGCGAAGATCACCATCAACGCCGACGGCACGTGGCAGGAGTGCGACAACAGCGGCGTGAACGCCGGCACCTGCCAGCAGCCGGGCACGAACCTCGTGCAGTCGAGCGACGGCAGCGGCGCGTTCGAAACCGACAACTTCCAGGGGCAGGTCAAGCCCACGCTCGTCACCGGCAAGAACGCGGCGAAGGGCTTCATGATCGTCGGCAAGCTGCGCAACCAGCTCGTGCCGGTGCTCGTGCGCACGGGCGTGGCGTATCCGCAGGTCGGCGTCGATCCGCAAAGCGGCGCCACCGGTCCGGTCGCCGACGACGAGTCGGGCATCTCGGTGCTCGCGCCGCAGACGGCCGTCGCGCAGGGTTCGCAGGACGGCGAGTACATCGGCGTGGACAGCCAGTTCGATTACCGCACGCTGGCGCTGTCGGGCACGCAGGGCACGCTGCTCGATCCGTTCAACGCATCGCAGGCGGCGCTGGCCACCGCGCTCGATCTGAACTTCACCGAAAGCGTGCCAGGTCTCTTGACCACCACGCACGTGAATGCGTCGACCGGCACCACGCCGACCGGCAAGATGATCTTCACGGGCGGCGTGTTCGGCTTCCTCGACCTGACGAATGCTTCGTCGCCGTACTTCACCGCGGGCGCGTTCGTGCAGTAATCCGCACGCCCGCCACGCGCATCGATCGATACATGACGATGCCGTGCCCATGAGGCAACCGCTCTCCGTGCGCGCCGCGCCGCCGGCAACGCGCACACGGGCCGCAAGGCGCGCGCAGGACCGGCCGTTCACGAGACGGCCGCCGCGCGCAGGCAGGTTTGCCCGAACCTGAGAGAAACAGGGAGGAACAACAATGATGAGACGTCTCGCGCTGGCGGCGATGGTCGCCGGCATGTCCACGGCTGCGCATGCCCAGCATGCGGGCGACAACGTGGCCGTACTCGGCTGGTTCCACGTCGCGCCCCAGCAATCGAGCACGCCGCTCACCACCACGGTCGCGCCCACGCCGATCAACACGCCGCTGCGTCTGCCGAACTCGTTCACCTCGCCGGGCACGAGCCTGACGACGAACAACGCGAACACCGTGGGCCTCGTCTTCAGTCACTTCCTGACCGATCACATCGCGGTCTCGACGGTGGCTGGCGTGCCGCCGAAATTCAAGCTCTACGGCCACGGCACCATCAAGCCGCCGGGACCGGCGGGCGCGCTCGGCAGCCAGAATCTCGACGATCCGGCCACCAATCCGATCGTGCAGAGCGTGCGGCAGTGGAGCCCGGCGGTGATCTTTCAGTACTACTTCCGCGACGCCGATGCGAAGTTCCGGCCGTTCGTCGGGATCGGCGTGTCGTACAACTGGTTCTCGGACATTCAGCTCAACCCGAACTTCGTGAAGGCGACCCAGGACAATCTGGGTTCGGTGCTCGCGGCGGGCGCGGGCAAGCCGGGGCAGACGCAGATCAGCGCGAAGGCGTCGTCGTCGTGGCAGCCGGTGTTCAATCTCGGCGCCGAATATCAGATCACGCAGCATCTCGGGCTGGTGGCATCGCTGACGTATATTCCGCTGAAGACCACGTCGTCCGTGATCATCAAGGCCGCCGACGGCACCGAACTCGGCGTGAGCCGCGCCGAACTCAAGGCCGACCCGATCATTTCGTTTCTCGCGGTCTCTTACAAGTTCTGACCGGCGCTTACGCATGCGCGCCGCGTTACGCGTGCATGCGCACACTTGCAGCAACATAAGGCGCACATGAGGACGATTTCGGCGGACATCGTCTCGCGCGAGCACGGCGGCTCGCGCTAAAATCGGCGCATGCCGAAAACGCCCACGACTCCCGCTCCCGATTCCGCGCCCGAGCGTCCCGACGACAGCGAGTACACCGTCGACGAACTCGCGCGCGTGACCGGCACCACGGTGCGCAACGTGCGCGCCTATCAGGACCGCGATCTGCTCATGCCGCCCGACAAGCGCGGCCGCGTGGGCATTTACAACGATTCGCACGTGGCGCGGCTCAAGCTCATCAATCACCTGCTCGCGCGCGGCTACACGCTTTCGAATATCCAGGACCTCATCAAGGCCATCGACGATGGCGGCGATCTGCGCTCGATCCTCGGCCTCGAAAACGCGATCGGCGGTCCGTGGTCGCATGCGCGGCCAAAAACCTATTCGCTGCCCGAACTGATCAAGCTGTTCGGCCCGCAGGCGCCCAGCAGCCTCACGCGGCTTGCCGATTTCGGCCTGCTCGAACGCAAGGGCCTGTCGTTCGTCGCGCGCAATCCGGCCATGCTCGACGCGGCTGCGGCCACGGTGCGCGAAGGCATTCCCGCGCGCGACCTGCTCGACGTGCTGGAGAAAGCGCGTCCGCATTTCGACGCCATCGCGCGCGTGCTGGTGGAAATGGTCGTGCGCCATCTCGACCGCTACGACGCCGGCGCGCTGCCGCCCGCCACCGACATGCCGGGGCTCGTCGAGGCGATCTGGCGGCTGCGTCCGCTCTCCTCGGTGTTCGTCGAGAACGAGATCCTGCGCGCGCTCGAAGCGCAGTCGAGCGAGTATCTGGGCGGCCGCGTGGCCACCATCCTCGACGCCAAACTCGGCCAGCGCGCGAGCGCCGATCCCCATGCCGATACGGATAGCGATGCCGATGCGCCGCCGGCCGCGAGTAAAAGCGCGTCGCGCACGGCAAAGAAACCTTCGCTCAAGTCCGCGCTGAAAAAGCGCTGATTTTCCCGCCGATCTGCCGCCGATCCGGCTTCTAACGCGCGCCGCAATTGCGCGCGTTTCAGCTTTCGCGCGACGCCTGAAAACGCGTCGAACGCGCTCCCGCGTTTTCGACCCCGTTTTTTCCTCTCCGGTTTTTCCCGCTCTCCAGCCTGCGAGCGCCGCACCTGATCGGGCTTAAACCCAAGCCAGGTGGGCGTTTGCACGCCGTCGCAGCGCTTGCGCCTTGTGTCCCGAATGCTCCCTCTAGTCCCTTGCGCGAACTCGCCGCGCGCACTATATTTACATCATCCAATGTAACAGTTAAAAATGAACCATAGGGAGACGCTCCGGATGAACGCATCCACCCGGTCTTTGGGCGAGCCGCTTGGCGTCGCCATCATCGGCACCGGTTTCGCGGGGCTCGGCATGGCGATCCGTCTGCTGCAGCGCGGCCACACCGATTTCGCCGTATTCGAGAAGGCCGGCTCCGTGGGCGGCACCTGGCGCGACAACCATTACCCCGGCTGCGCGTGCGACGTGCAATCGCACGTCTACTCGTTTTCGTTCGCGCCGAATCCGCGCTGGACGCGCATGTTCGCGCCCCAGCCCGAGATTCGCGCGTATCTGAACCGCTGCGTCGACAAGTTCCGTCTCTCGCCGTGGCTCAACTTCGACCACGAGCTGCAGAGCGCGCAATGGGACGACGCCGCGCATTGCTGGCGCCTCGCCTTCGCGAACGGCCGCCGCATCAGCGCGCGCGTGCTGGTTTCGGCGATGGGCGGTCTTTCGCGCGCCGCGCTGCCCGCGATTCCCGGCGTGGAAAGTTTCGCGGGCAAGGCCTTCCACTCGCAGCACTGGGACCACGCCTATGCGCTCGAAGGCAAGCGCGTCGCCGTGATCGGCACGGGCGCGAGCGCGATCCAGTTCGTGCCGCAAATCGCGCCGAAAGTGGCGAAGCTCGACCTGTTCCAGCGCACGCCGCCGTGGATCATGCCCAAGCCCGACCGCGCGCTCTCGCCGTTCGAGCAGTGGATGTTCCGCACGCTGCCGTTCACGCAGAAGATCATGCGCACGGGCCTGTACTGGCTGCTCGAATCGCGCGTGCTCGGCTTCGCGATCCATCCCTCGCTGATGAAGAACGTGCAGAAGATCGCGCTGCGCCACATCCGCCATCACGTGAAGGACCCGGCGTTGCGGGCGGCCGTCACGCCCGACTACACGATCGGCTGCAAGCGCGTGCTGATCTCGAACGACTACTATCCGGCGCTCACGCGCGAGAACGTCGACGTGGTGACGAACGACATCGCGCGCATCGACGCCACCGGCGTCATCACCGCCGACGGCCGGCATCGCGAAGTCGACTGCATCATCTACGGCACCGGTTTTCAGGTCGCCGATCCGTTTCCGCGCGGCGCGATCATCGGCCGCGACGGCGTGGATATCGTCGATACGTGGCGCAACGGCGCGCACGCGTATCTCGGCACCGCGCTGCCCGGCTATCCGAACTTCTTCATGCTGGTCGGCCCGAACACGGGACTCGGCCACAACTCGATGGTGTTCATGATCGAGTCGCAGATCGAGTACGTGCTCGGCGCGCTCGACGCCATGAAGAAGGACCGCGCCGATTCGATCGAGGTGCGCCCGAACGTTGAAGCGCGCTTCAACGAGCGCATTCAGCAGAAGCTCGATCGCGCGATCTGGTCGGTGGGCGGCTGCAAGAGCTGGTATCTCGATCCGCGCAACGGCAAGAACACCACGCTCTGGCCGGGCTTCACGTGGCGCTTTCGCCAGGCCACCGCGAGCTTTTCGATCGGCGAATATCAGGTGTTCCGCAAAACCCATCATCAGGATGCCGAACTACCGTTGAGCGTCGCGGCGCGCACGACACACACGACCGAGGCCGCCTGAGCGGCCCAACAGGGAGAGGGAGCACTGACATGAAACACTTCGACAACAAGGTCGCCGCCATCACGGGCGCAGGCTCGGGCATGGGCCGCTCGCTCGCGGTGCAGCTCGCGGGCGCGGGCTGCCATCTCGCGCTCGCCGACAAGAACACCGTCGGTCTCGCCGAAACCGAGCGCATCGTGCGCGCGCTCGCACCGACCGTACGCGTGACGACGCGCGTGCTCGACGTGGGCAAGCGCGACGCGATGTTCGCGTGGGCCGACGAAACCGCCGCCGCGCACGGCCGCGTGAACCTCGTGTTCAACAACGCGGGCGTGGCGCTCTCCAGCACCATCGACGGCATGTCCTACGACGATCTCGAATGGATCGTGAACATCAACTTCTGGGGCGTCGTGCACGGCACGAAAGCGTTTCTGCCGTATCTGAAGGCGTCGGGCGACGGCCATATCGTCAATACGTCGAGCGTGTTCGGCCTGTTCGCGCAGCCGGGCATGAGCGGCTACAACGCCACCAAGTTCGCGGTGCGCGGCTTCACCGAATCGCTGCGCCAGGAACTCGACATGATGAAGTGCGGCGTCTCGGCCACCTGCGTGCATCCGGGCGGCATCCGCACCAACATCGCCCAGGCGAGCCGCGTGGCGTCGAACATGGTCGGCTTCATGGTCGCGAGCGAGCAGCAGGGCAAGGACGAATTCGAGAAGTTCTTCATCACCACCGCCGACGACGCCGCGCGCACGATCCTCACCGGCGTGCGCCGCAACGCGCGCCGCGTGCTGATCGGGCGCGACGCGCGCGCCGCCGACTGGCTCGCGCGCGTGCTGCCGTCCGCGTACCAGGCGCTCGTCGTGATGAGCGCGCGCCGCGAAGCCGCCAAGGCGAACCGCCGCGCCCGACGCGCCGCGCGCGAAGCCGCGCTCAACGGCGGTGCAAGAAACAACAACGCAGGCAATAATCAGGGAGAAACAGCATGATCATGCCGGTCCGACGCGATATCCGCTTCGCGCTACCGCCCGAACGGGCTTGCGACTGGCACGTCGAAGGCGTGCCGGTCACTCACTTCTTCAACGCGCTGTCGCTGCTTTTTCCGGCGGGCGAGCGCTTTTTCATGGACTCCGTGCGCCACTATCGCGACCGTATCGACGACCCCGACCTCAAGAAGCAGGTGATGGGTTTCATCGGCCAGGAAGCCATGCACACGCGCGAGCACGTCGAGTACAACGACCTGCTGCAAGCGGCGGGACTGCCCGCGCACAAGCTCGACAAGCGGCTGTGGGCAATCCTCAACTTCGCGCGCAAGGTGCTGCCGCCTTCGCTGCAACTCGCGCAGACGGTCGCGCTCGAACACTACACGGCCATGCTCGCGGATCTGCTGCTAGCGGAAACCGGTTCGCGCATCGAAGGCTCGGTCGAAGGCTACAAGCAGATGTGGCTCTGGCACGCGCTCGAGGAAACCGAGCACAAGTCGGTCTCGTACGACGTGTGGAATACCGTCATCAAGCCCGGCCCGAAGCGCTATCTGATGCGCACCGGCACGATGCTCGCGACCACCGTGCTGTTCTGGCTCATCGTGTTCGACTATCACCTCGCGCTGATGCGCCGCCACACGCGCCGCATCGGCAAATTCAGCGGCTGGTGGAAGCTGTTCAAGTTTCTCTACGGTCCGCGTCACGGCGTGTTCCCGAGCATCGCGATGGAATGGCTGCGCTTCTTCAAGCCCGGTTTTCATCCGTGGGATCACAACAACCGCCAGCATCTCGAACGCATCGACGGCCTGATCTCGCAGATCGACGCCACCAACGCGCAGTACGCCTCGCAGGCCGCGCCGCGCCGCGTGCCGCTGCATCCGGCGGGCTCGCCGCGCGCGGCCTGACGCATCATGGCCGCGATCGAAACCTTCGAAGTCGATGCAGGCGACGTGCGGCTCGCGGTCTATGCGAGCGGCCCGCGCGACGCGCCGCCGCTCGTGCTCGTGCACGGCTATCCCGATTCGGCGCGCGTGTGGGAGGCGTTGCGGCGCGAACTGGACGCGCGCTATCGCGTGATCGCGTACGACGTGCGCGGCATGGGCGCGTCGAGCGCGCCATCGAATCGCGCCGGTTATCGGCTCGAACGGCTCGCGCACGATCTGATGACGGTCGCCGATGCAACGTGCGGCGCGCGGCCGTTTCATCTCGTCGCGCACGACTGGGGCTCGATCCAGAGCTGGGAAGCCGTCACCGATCCGGCCAACGCGGCGCGCATCGCGTCCTATACGTCGATTTCGGGTCCCTGCCTCGATCACGTCTTTCGCGCGCCGACGAACTTTCGCCAGACGCTCAAGTCCTGGTACATCGCGTTTTTTCATCTGCCGCTGGTGCCGCAGCTCGTCTGGCGGCTCGGCGGCGCGGCGCTCTGGCCGTGGTGGCTGCGCAAGACCGAAGGCGTACGCGCCGAACGCGATCCGCAGCAACTGCGCAACTGCCTGAACGGCCTCCAGCTGTATCGCGCGAATTTCATCGCCTGCGCGCGGCGACCGCGCGAGCGGCGCACGCAGGTGCCCGTGCAGTTCATCGTGCCGCGCTTCGACCGCTATGTGACGCCCGCGATGTCCGAGCACGTCGCGCAATGGCTCGGGCGTTACCGGCGCGAGATCATCGACGCGCCGCATTGGACCGTGGTGCGTGACGCGCCGCTGATCGCCGCGCGCGTGCATCGCTTCATCGCGTGGGCGCGCAACGAGGCGTCGCCGCCCGTGCAGACGGAGGCTTCGCAGACGAGCGACGCCCGCGCGAGCGTGTTGCCTGAGAGAACCTGAGCAGCGTCGTCACCGCGCGCATCGCCACGCAGCCACGCGCGGTCATTACAACATCGAGACACACCCCTTCGGAGAGGTCCGCCGGTGAACGCCATCGCCCTGCCCCTTGCAACCGGAATCGCCGTGATCGTGGCCGCGTGCGCCGCACTCGCGCTCTATACGCGGCGCGCCACGCGCCGCATCGAAACCGCCGTGCCGATGGACGGCCGTCACATCGAGATCGACGGCGAGCGTCTGCATTACGTCGAATTCGGCGACCCTGGCGGTCAGCCCGTCGTGTTCGTGCACGGTCTGTGCGGCCAGTTGCGCAACTTCGCGTATCTGCCGCTGGAGGCGCTCGCGCGCGACCATCGCGTGATCCTGCTCGACCGGCCCGGCTCCGGCTACTCGACGCGCGCGCCGAACGGCCCGGCGAATATTCGCGCGCAGGCCGATAGCGTCGCGCACTTCATCGCCGCGCTCGGTCTCGAACAGACCGTGCTCGTGGGCCATTCGCTCGGCGGCGCGCTCGCGTTGTCCGTCGCGCTCGATCATCCGGAAGCGGTGGCGCGTCTCGCGCTGATCGCGCCGCTCACGCACGTGCAGACCGAGGTGCCGAAGGCGTTTCGTCCGCTCGTGCTGCGCTCGAATGCGGTGCGCCGCTTCGTGTCGCGCACGTTCGCGACGCCGTTCGGCCTCGCCACGAGCGCGAGCACGTTGCGCGCGGTGTTCGCGCCCGAAGCGGTGCCGCGCGACTTCCGCACGCGCGGCGGCGCGCTGCTGAGCCTGCGTCCGCAGGGCTTCGTGAACGGTTCGCGCGATCTCGTCGCCATCGAGGACGCCGACGATCTCGACCGGATGACGCGACGTTATGCGCAGCTGGGCGTGCCCGTCGACGTGCTGTTCGGCCGCGACGACATCGTGCTCGATTGGACGCGTCACGGCGAAGCGCTGCGCCGCGCATCGCCGCGCGTGTCGCTCAAGGTCGTGAACGGCGGCCACATGCTGCCCGTGACCGCGCCGTCGACCACGTACGACTGGCTGCGCAGCGCGATCGCGGGCACGGCGCACGCGAGCGCCGAACGCACGATCGCCGTCGATCAGCATGACGAACGCGAGCTGCCGCTCGACGCGCCCATGCACGGACGTCCGGCGATCTGAACGGCGCGCGGCCACGCGCCGCTAGAGTGACTGCTCGGTACTGATGCAAGCGTTTTGCGAGGCGTCGTTGTTATCGTAAGGGCGGCCGTGTCGATCAGCACGCGCGCGGCCCCCAAAACAAAGACAGACTGGAGACGACCATGGCAGCCCAACTGCAATCGCAGACGGCGGCGCCAGGCGCGCAGCATGCTGCGCCCGACACCGACGGCATCTGGTACGCGTCCTATCCCGCCGGCGTTCCGCCCGAGATCGACGTTATGCAATACGAAACAATTTCGCAGTACTTCGACGAATGCGTCGCGCAGTTCAGCGAACGCGTGGCCTACGTGAGCGTGGGCGCATCGCTGACTTATGGCGCACTCGCACGCAAGGCCGAAGCGTTCGCGGCGTGGCTGCAAGGCTTGGGCATCGCGCCCGGCGAGCGCGTCGCGATCATGCTGCCGAATACGTTTCAGTATCCCGTCGCGCTGTTCGGCGCGCTCAAGGCGGGCGCGGTGGTCGTCAACGTCAATCCGCTCTATACGCCGCGCGAACTCGCGCATCAGTTGAAGGACAGCGGCGCGCGCGCGATCGTGGTGTTCGAGAACTTCGCGAAGACGCTCGAAGAGGCGCTGCCCGGCACGCGCATCGAGCACATCGCGGTGACGGGGCTCGGCGATCTGCTCGCGGACGGACTCAATCTCAAGGGTCGTCTGCTGAACTTCGTGCTGCGCCGCGTGAAGAAGATGGTGCCGAACTACACGCTGCCGAACGCGGTGCGTCTGCGCGCGGCGCTCGACATCGGCGCGCGGCGCACGCTCGCGAACGCGCTGCGCACGAGCGGCGACCTCGCCTTTCTGCAGTACACCGGCGGCACGACCGGCGTGGCGAAAGGCGCGATGCTCACGCATCGCAACATTCTCGCCAACGTGCTGCAGGCGAAGGCGTGGTCGGCGTCGCAACTCAGCGGCGAAGTCGAAACGGTACTCACGCCGTTGCCGCTCTATCACATCTATTCGCTCACGGTGAATGCGCTGATCTTTCTCGGGCTCGGCGGGCGCAATATCCTGATCGCGAACCCGCGCGACACGAAGCGCATGATGATGATCCTGCGCCGCGAGACCTTCACCGGCATCACGGCGATCAACACGCTCTATAACGCGCTGCTCGACAGCGAGGAATTCCGCCGCCGCGACTTCTCCGCGCTCAAGCTCGCGATGGCGGGCGGCATGGCCACGCAGAAAGCCGTCGCCGACCGCTTCAAGGCCGTGACCGGGCAGCCGATCGTCGAAGGCTACGGGCTCACGGAATGCTCGCCGATCGTCGCGACCAATCCCGTCGATCTGCAGAACATGCGCGATTTCGAAGGCTCGATCGGCTTGCCCGTGCCGTCGACGCAAGTGCGTTTTCGCCGCGAGGACGGCACGTGGGCCAACATCGGCGAACCCGGCGAACTGTGCGTGAAAGGCCCGCAGGTGATGCTCGGCTACTGGAATCGTCCCGACGAGACCGCGCAGGTGCTCGACGCCGACGGCTGGCTCGCGACCGGCGATATCGGCGTGATGGACGCGCAGGGTTTCATCAAGCTCATCGACCGCAAGAAGGACATGATCATCGTGTCGGGTTTCAACGTGTATCCGAGCGAGATCGAGGACGTGGTGGCGATGCATCCGGACGTGCGCGAAGTGGCCGCCATCGGCGTGCCCGATCCCGTGCAGGGCGAGCGCGTGAAGGTGTTCGTGGTCGCGCGCGATGCGTCGCTCACGGCCGAGGCGGTGATCGCGCATTGCCGCCGTCAGCTCACCGGTTACAAGGTGCCGCGCCTCGTGGAGTTTCGCGAGGCGCTGCCGCAAACCAACGTCGGCAAGATCCTGCGCCGCGCGCTGCGCGACGAGGAAATCGCCAGGCAACGCGCGGCGTAGATCGCGCGGGCTTCACCGGCTTTTATCGAGCAGGCCAACATAAACAGGGAGACGCATCATGAACACCGCTTCAACGCTTGCTTCAACGTTTTCGTCGCTGCCTCGCCAGCCTCGTGTGCTGTTAAAGGCGATCGCGTGCGCCGCGCTCGCGCTCGCGTGCGCCGGCGCGTTCGCGCAGGACGACAACGCGGCCAGCGAACCCACCAGCGCCACCGCGCCATCTGCCGCCGAAGTGAGCAAGCTTTCCGTCGATCAGCAGGTGCGCTGGCTGCAGAAGGCGCAAAAGAGCGGCGCGCTCGTGAAGATGGACGACGCGCAGCTCACCGCGCTGTTCCAGGCGCTCGATCCGCTCGTGGTGCCCACGGTCATCAAGCTCGGGCCGTCGGGTTATCCGTCGTACGAGTTCACGCTGTCGCGCTGGGAGCGCCTGAACGGCAAGTGGCCCGGCAAGCCCGCGCACATGCTCGTGAAACTCGATCACGACCCGCTGCGCATCTACGCGAAGTGGCTGCCCGACGGCGAGCATTCGGGCGAGGAAGTGATCTACGACGCTTCGAAGAAGTCCGATGAAATGTACGGCCACCTGGGCGGCCTGCTTGGCGTGATGCCGATGTGGACCGCGCTCGACGGCACGCTCGCGCGCTCGCAGTCGAATCACAAGATCACCGATCTCGGGACCGAGTTCATCGTCAGCCAGTTCATGACCGACGCGAAGAAGTACGTGGAAGTGGGCGCGCCGTACAAGCCCGAGGTCGAGGTGAAGACGATGAACGGCGTGCGCGTGGTCGCGCTCACCTATACGTCGCCGAGCGGCAAACCGCAGTTTTACGCGAAGAAGCAGACGCTGGGGCTCGATCTGCGTCATCCGTATTTCCGCACCGTGGAAGCGTACGGCGACGACGGCCAGATCTTCGAGAAGATCGTGATCGACAGCATCACGCCGAAGAGTTTCGATGCCGAAGCGTTCGATCCGAAGAATCCCGATTACAAGTTCTAGTTCGCGCGTGCGTCGCGATCAAGGTGAGGGTTTTCGGGAGAGTGGACGGGGTGAAGCGCGGATTGCATCGCGCGCTCACCGGAAAATACGGCCCCTGACTCCTGGAATTCCTCACCTTTTGCGTTTTTGAAGCGCGCGGCCGACCGTTTCGGGTCATTCCAGGTGATTCTGAGTGCTTCGGGTGATACATCGGCGTACCAGGCGACTCACCTTGATCGTCGATCGCCTGGAATTCCTCACCTTCGCGCCGTTTTCGCACGCTGCGGTGAACAGGAGATGCGCGCCGCGTCTCACCCTCGCCTCACCCTCGACGCGCATCTCCTGGAACGTCTCACCGATACTTCTGCAACTCCGGATCCGTGATCGGTTGCTCGGGCAGATTGAGCAGGCCCGGCAGCGCGCTCAGCTTCGGCACGCCATCATAGTCGGCCCAGCGGCCGCCCGAACCTTGATAGATGATCGACGGCGTGCCCTGAAAACCGAGGTCCTGGAACAACTGCATATTGCTGTCGAGCTGCGCTTTCGCCGCGGCGGGAATGGTCGCGAGCGGCGCGATGCCGCCCGATTCGTCCTTCTCGTTGTAGTGCGTTTCGAGCACCTTCAGGAGTGCCGCAGGGTTTTTCGCCTGCAGCAGCGCGGCCGCCTTGCCCGGCGAATCGGGCTTCAGGAAGCCCATCGGAATCCAGTGCACCTGCAGGCCTGCCGCTTCATACGGTTGCAGCGCCTTCCACACCAGGTGACAGAAAATACAGTTCGGGTCCATGAAGACGTAAAGCGTCGACTTGACGTTCGCGCCGCTCGCGCCTTCGACGATCGCGCTTGCGCTCTGGAATCGCGCGGCTGCCGCTGCGGGCAGCCAGGCGGTCGCGGGGTCATCCGCGGCCATGGTGGGTGCCGCCGCGCCGAATGCGCTCGCGGCGATCAGGATGCTGATCCACTTCTTCATTATTCACCTCGGGTTTCGTGCCGCGCGCGCCGAATGCAGGCGCGTTGCCCGCGCGCGGAGCCCGTATCTTATGGCGCGGACGTGGCCCGCCCCTGACGCGAACCTGGCAGGAATGTCAGGCGGCGCGTGCGGCGATTCGATCTCAGGCGATCGGGATCGGCGAAAGGTGAGAGTTTGCGGGAGGTGAGTGGACTTGCCAGGAAACGCGACGAACCTGGGGATCCTCAGTGCCTGAAGCGAGCCTGGCGCGTTCACGACGCCCCAGGCTCGCGCGTCGCTTCAGAACTTGAACCGCAACTGAAAACCGATCGTAAACGGCAGATCGTCGGAAGGAATCGGCGGGATGACGATGAAGTTCACGCCCACGCGCTTGTACGCGACCATCACGATCGGCGCGGCGACCGGCCCAATGGTGTGATTGCGCCCGAGGCCCCAGTTGCCGTAGTTGTAGCCGGAGATGATGCCGCCCATCGCCGCGAGCCGCACGAAGCCCCAATGCAGGAATTCGGGCGCCCAGACCGCGCCGCCGTACCACGACGGCCGACGCAGCGAGTTGCGGAAACCGCCCGCCGTGACGGCCCAGGT
The DNA here is from genome assembly GCF_017104805.1 of Paraburkholderia sp. Ac-20347. Classification (NCBI taxonomy): domain Bacteria; kingdom Pseudomonadati; phylum Pseudomonadota; class Betaproteobacteria; order Burkholderiales; family Burkholderiaceae; genus Paraburkholderia; species Paraburkholderia sp. Ac-20347. The sequence continues at coordinate 24,233 of NZ_JAAGPN010000048.1, forward strand.
ATCGCTCGGCCAGCATTCGATGCCGAGGCCCGGATTGAACTGCTCGAAGTCTTTGTCGGGATGGATGTGATACGAGCCGACCATGGCGTCGACCCAGAGGCCAGCGCCGCACCAGTCGGCCGCGTGCGCGCTGCTTGCCGCGCCAAATGTGCCGAACACGGCGCCGAATGCGAACAGCAGCCACGCCGCGACCTGCCGTCGAAACGGCCTGGTGCGCTTACGCGCATTGGTTGCTGTGATGCCGCTCGTCCCTGTGATGCCATTGCGCGCTTGCCAAAACCGCATGGATTCTCCGTCCTCGCTCGCGGCGGATCGCATGGTCCGCGCGCTCGCTGTCTTGTTCTTCGATGGCGACTGCAAACTGTACCGCAAGGCGCTGCGCACGCCTATCGCATCTATCGAGCACACGCTCGGATCGCGCCTTGCGGCCGGCCTGCCATGTCGCCTGTTCGCCGACGCCACGCGGCGTCGCGGTCATCATGCCAGCGCGATGAGTCGCGCCGATGAACGCGAACAAGTACGGAGAACGCGCGATTCAGAGCCCGAGTTCGCTCAGGCCCGGATGATCGTCGGGACGACGGCCGAGCGGCCAGTGATAGAGACGGTCGGCTTCGCGGATCGGCAGATCGTTGATGCACGCGAAGCGGCGCGCCATCAGGCCGTGCTCGTCGAACTCCCAGTTCTCGTTGCCGTACGAGCGAAACCAGTTGCCCGAATCGTCGCGCCATTCATAGGCGAAACGCACCGCGATGCGATTCTCCGTGTACGCCCACAGTTCCTTGATGAGCCGATAGTCGAACTCGCGCGCCCACTTGCGCGTGAGAAAGCCGACGATGGCCTCGCGCCCCGTGACGAATTCCGCGCGATTGCGCCACACGCTTTGCGGCGTATAGGCCAGCGCGACGCGCTGCGGATCACGCGAATTCCAGCCGTCTTCGGCGCCGCGCACTTTCTGGATGGCGGTTTCGCGCGTGAACGGCGGCAGCGGCGGACGGACTTCAGCGGTGCTCTGAACGGGATCACTCATGCTCGGACTCCTGGGAACGGGCGGCGCGCCGGGTTGGCGCCCGCGAAAGCTTGTGGGATGGGTAGATGGAAAACGGCAGCGGTATTACGGCGCGAGCGCGTCGAGCATCAGCTGGGCGGCGGCGCGTGCGTCGAGCGCTGCGTCGGCTTCGCCGCTGACGAGCGCCACGCCGATCGCGCCGTCGATCAGGATCAGCCATTGACGCGCGAGCCGCGCCGCTACGCGCCGGTCCGCGCCTGCGGCGGCGGCCCACGCGTCGCTCTGTTCGCGCACGAAAGCGAGCAGGCGCTCCTTGTGCTCGCGCGAGACGCGGCGGATCGGATCGTCCGGCGAAGCGATCTCACCCGCAGCGTTCAGAAACGCGCAGCCGTGAAAATCCTCCGACGCGAACCACTCGCGCAACACGTCGAACATGGCCAGCAGACGCGTGCGCGGCGTGCGTCCGCGCTTGAGCGTGCCGTCGATGAACCAGCGCATCCAGCGCTCGTCGCGGCGTTCGAGCGCGGCAGCCACGAGCGCGTCCTTCGAATCGAAATAGGTGTAGAAACTCTTGCGCGCGGCGCCCGCCGCACGAACGATCGCATCGACGCCCGTGGCGTGAATGCCGCCCGCGTAGATCAGCGCCTCGGCGGCTTCGAGCAGACGCTCGCGGACGTCGGTGCTGGGGGCGCTATCTGCGTGCTCGGTGGCATTGCTCATGGCGGGCTTCTTCTGGCTGATGGCGGAAATATCCGCGATTACTGGAGAACGACCGTTCTCCATGAAGCGTAGAGTAGAACGATCATTCTCCCGCGTCAAGCGGGTTTTTACGCGCGGTCACGCAATATGGAAAAATGATGGACCGATGGAAGCAACGCGCGCCGCCGAACGTATAGACAAAGCGCGCATTGCACGCGCACTTTCACGCGCCTCGCCCAGTCACAGGAGACCTTATGAATCGACGTTCGATTGTTGCGTTCGCCGCCGCGTCCGCCGCTACATGCGTGCTGCTCGCCTGCACGCCGCTGCGCGTGGTGACGCACAGCGTGAGCGCGAGCGAAACCGCCGTGCCGGCGGGCGCCTACACGCTCGACGCGCATCACTGGAGCATCGTGTTCGACGTCGATCATCTGCACTACACGCGTTTCGTGATGCGCTTCGACCGCGCGAGCGCGACGCTCGACTGGCGCGCGAACGGGCTCGACGATGCTGCGGTGAACGTCTCGATCGACGCCGCGAGTCTCGACACCAACGTGCCGGTGCTCGACCGTATGGTGACCGGCTCACAGATGCTCGACGCGGCGAACTCGCCGCAGATACGCTTCACGAACACGCGCTTCGTGCGCGGCGCCGACGTGAACGGCAAGCCTGCTGGAAAACTGACGGGGAATCTGACGATACGCGGCGTGACGCAACCGGTCACGCTCGACGTGGTGTTCAACGGCTACGCGCCGAATCCGCTCACGAAGCAGCCGACGATCGGCTTCTCCGCACACGGCGTGTTCAGCCGCGCGAAGTTCGGTTTGTCGACGTGGTATCCGGCAGTGGGAGACGACGTCGATGTGCGTATCGAGGCCGAGTTCGAACAGCAGGCGCAAGCCGCCGAACCCGCCTCGCAATGATCGCAGTGACTCAGGCCGCGGCCTGTGACCAGTCGAGAATCACTTTGCCGCTTTCGCCCGAGAGCATGGCGGCGAAGCCTTTCTCGTAGTCGTCCACGCCGAAGCGGTGCGTAATGATCGGCGACAGATCGAGACCGCTCTGCAGCATCGCGACCATCTTGTACCAGGTCTCGAACATCTCGCGGCCGTAAATACCCTTGATTTCAAGGCCTTTAAAGATAACCTGGTTCCAGTCGATGGCGGTCTGCGCGGGCGGAATACCGAGCAGCGCGACCTTGCCGCCGTGGTTCATCGCTTCGAGCAGCGCCGTGAAAGCGCTCGGCACGCCCGACATTTCGAGGCCCACGTCGAAGCCTTCGGTCATGTGCAGATCGGCCATCACGTCGCGCAGCGATTCGCGCGACACGTTCACCGCACGCGTCGCGCCCATCTTGCGCGCGAGTTCGAGCCGGTAATCGTTGACGTCGGTGATCACGACATTGCGCGCGCCCACGTGCTTCGCAATCGCCACGGCCATGATGCCGATCGGCCCCGCGCCCGTGATCAGCACGTCCTCGCCGACCAGATTGAACGACAGCGCCGTGTGCGTGGCATTGCCGAACGGATCGAAGATCGCGGCGAGATCGTCGGAAATTTCAGGCGGAATCTTGAACGCGTTGAAGGCCGGAATCACCAGATATTCGGCGAACGCGCCCTCGCGGTTCACGCCCACGCCCGTGGTGTTGCGGCACAGATGACGACGCCCCGCGCGACAGTTGCGACAGAATCCGCAGGTGATATGGCCTTCGCCGGAGACGCGGTCACCAATCGCAAAACCGCGCACTTCCTGGCCCATTTCGACGATTTCGCCGACGTATTCGTGACCCACGTGCATCGGCACCGGAATGGTTTTCTGCGCCCAGTCGTCCCACTTCCAGATATGAATGTCGGTGCCGCAGATCGCCGTCTTGCGGATCTTGATCATCACGTCGTTGTGACCGACTTCGGGCTTCTTCACGCGTGTGAGTGTGAGGCCCGGCGCGCGTTCGAGTTTGGCAAGCGCTTTCATGATTATTCGTTTTCCTTATTGAATCACGCCAAGCTGCTTGCCTACGCGTGCAAATGCGCCGATGGCGCGTTGAATCTGCTCGGGCGTATGCGCCGCGCTCATCTGCGTGCGAATGCGCGCGCGGCCCTTCGGCACCACCGGATACGAAAAGCCGATCACGTAGACGCCTTCGTGCAACAGCGCGTCGGCCATCTTCGACGCGACCTGCGCGTCGCCGAGCATCACGGGAATGATCGGATGTTCGCCCGGCACGAGCGTGAAGCCGAGCGCACTCATTTCGCGGCGGAAATGCGCACCGTTTTCCTGCACGCGGCGGCGCAGTTGCCCGCCCTCGTCGCTCGCGATCAGATCGAGCACGGCGAGCGAAGCCGCGGCGATGCTCGGCGTGAGCGTGTTCGAAAACAGATACGGTCGCGAGCGCTGGCGCAGCAGATCGATCACGGGCTGCTTCGCGGCCACGTAACCGCCCGACGCGCCGCCGAGCGCCTTGCCAAGCGTGCCGGTGATGATGTCCACGCGTTGCGCGACGCCGCAATGCTCGGGCGTGCCACGGCCGCGTTCGCCGATGAAGCCCACGGCGTGCGAGTCGTCGACCATCACGAGCGCCTGGTAGCGATCGGCGAGATCGCAGATGCCCTTGAGGTTCGCGATGATGCCGTCCATCGAGAACACGCCGTCGGTCGCGATCAGCTTGTAGCGCGCGCCCGCTTCGTCGGCCTCGCGCAGCTTCGCTTCGAGATCGGCGAGATCGTTGTTCTTGTAGCGATAGCGGCGCGCCTTCGAGAGCCGCACGCCGTCGATGATGCTCGCATGATTGAGTTCGTCACTGATGATCGCGTCTTCATCGCCGAGCAGCGTTTCGAACAGGCCGCCGTTGGCGTCGAAACAGCTCGAATAGAGAATGCAGTCGTCAGTTTGCAGGAACGCGGCGAGCGCGCTTTCGAGCTGCTTGTGCACCGTTTGCGTGCCGCAGATGAAGCGCACCGAGGCCATGCCGAAACCATCGCGATCGAGCCCGTCCTTCGCGGCCGCGATCAGGCGCGGGTCGTTCGCGAGACCCAGATAATTGTTGGCGCAGAAGTTCAGCACGTCGCTGCCGTCGGCCAGTCCGATCGCCGACGACTGCGGCGTGGCGATCACGCGCTCGCTTTTGTAGAAGCCATCGGCGCGGATCTGGTCGAGCGTCGCGCGCAGGTGGTCGAGATAAGGTGTGGCCATGGCATCGTGCTCCAGACAGGGGGAGCCGCGGCTGTTATAGTCGCCGTCAGCTCTGAGCGAATATTTTCGTTTTTTCGAACTCAAGTTCGATATACCGAACAACTCTAATCGATGAGGCAGCGTATGGCAAGCAGTGGCGCCGACACCGGCGCGAAAGCCGGCGGCACCGGCACGCGCAAATCCCGCTCCAAAACAGCGACGTCCGCGGCGGATGCGCCGCTTCCCGCAAGCGCGCCGGCCGCGCCGCCGCGCGTCGGCGAGCAGATCCAGCGGCTGCGCGCGGAGCGCAAGATGACGCTCGACGAGCTTTCGCGCGCGGCGGGCGTGTCGAAATCCATGCTATCGGAAATCGAGCGCGACAAGGCGAACCCGACCATCGCCGTGGCCTGGCGTCTGACCAACGCGCTCGGCGTGAAGCTCGATTCGCTGTTCGCCGCGCCCAGGGCGCCGGACGCGATCATCGTGGCGGGACCGCACGACATCCCGACGCTGCTCGGTCACGACGCGGGTTATCAGCTGCGCGTCTGGGGGCCGATCGAGCTGGCGGGACATTTCGAGTGGTACGAGCTGACGCTCAAGCCCGGCGGCTCGCTCGTGTCGAACGCGCACGAGCCTGGGACGCGCGAGCATCTCACCGTGCTTCAGGGCAGTATCGACGTGGAATCGGCGGGCGAGCACCAACGCCTGAAAGCGGCCGACACGGCGCGCTATATCGCCGATCAGCCGCACGCGATCCGCAACGTGGGGAAAGGCTCGGCGCGTGCGCTGCTGGTGGTGATTCACGGCTAGACCGGCGGCCGGGTCGTTCCGGCCCGATTCCACCACCTGACCATACGGACAGGCTGCAAGATCGGCTTCGGTACTGTATATTTATACAGTAAAAGAATGACCGGAGCCGTCATGGACCTTTCGCCCACCCCGAACGACCAGGCACTCGCCGCCTTACGCTTTCAGTCGGCCGCACGCGACCTGGAGCACATCGTGCGCAACATCGCGCAACGCTACATCGGCCAGCAGGTGCCGCTCACCTGGCGCCTGCTGCACGCGATCGAGGCGGAAGCGCTCGCGGACCTCGGTTTCGCCAGCCGCCACGACGCGATCATGCTCGGCCTGTTCCAGCGTCCCGGCGACCTCGCGTATCCCGAAACCGACGACACCGTCGACTTCGGTCATTCCAATGCACTTCCCGCGGTGTTCGCCTTTGCCGTGTCGGCTTACGAGCAGGCCGCGCAAACAGCCGAGGAGACGCAGCGCGAAAGCCGCCGCCGCGAAGCGGTCCGACGCACGCGCGCATGGGGCGGCTGATTGCGGCTTTCCACTCGCGTCGGCTCCAGACGCCACTGCACGTTACCGCACACGCACGCACCGTCTTCGGCACACCTTTTCTCAACTTCGCTACAATCGCAGCAGTAATGCAACTAACGGAATGACCGCGATGACTTCTCAACCCCGCGACCTCTTCGACCAGCGACGCGCCGACTGGCAGAACGATCCTGTCGCGGCGTTCGACGCCTGGTTAGTTTCGCAAGATCTTCGCCGCTCATCCGCCGATATCTATCGTGTGCAATGGGGGCGCTTTCTCGAATGGCTCGCGCTCAAGCGCCAAACCATTCTGTCGGTCGAGACCGGCACGATCTCCGAATTCGTCGCCGGGCTCGACGTGAAAAAGCCGCAGCGGCTGCGCTACCTTCGGCTCATCGAACGCGTACTCGATCACGTGCGTCAGATCGAACTGGCGTCGGCCAATCCGGCGCGCTTCATCGCCCAGGACGGCGAAGCCGCCTGGCGCAACGCGCGCGAAAACGACCCCACGGGTTTTTTGACCGCAGCGGAACGTGCTGCCGTCATCGGCCAGTTGTTCGCCCCGCTCACAGAACAGTCGGCGGCCAAGCGCTGGCGCGAGCGGCGCGACCGCGCGCTCGTCGCCGTCTTTCTGGGCGGCGGCCTGAAAACCGGCGACGCGATTTCGCTCACGCTCGACGCAACCTCGATCGGTTCGGAATGGCTGACGATCGAAGCCGACAATCCGGCGCTCACGCACAGCACGCGGCTCGCGCCGTTCGCCGTCGATGTGATGGGCGCGTGGCTCGAGGCACGCCGGCTCGCCCAACTGCCTGGCACGCTGGTCTTTCCAGGCTCGCCGAATGGGCGGCCGATGCACAAGGCCACGGTGTTGCGCGCGATCGACGCGCAAATGGAAGCGGCCGGCATCGCCAGCACACGCGCCGAGCGCGCGAGTCCGCAAACGCTGCGCAACAGTTTCGCGGCGGATCTGTTCGAACGCGGAGTCGATCCCGATCAGGTGGGCCAGTGGCTCGGCTTCATGCAGCCGATTTCGTCGGGACGCCTGCATCGCGCGTGGCGCGTGTGGGCCGAGCGCGCGGCGACGGCGCAATCCATCGCTTCGTCAGACAGTCAAACGGCGCATCCGGCGGAGAAAGACAGCGCGTCGGACGACGCCTGAAAGTGTTGCTATTTCAACGGGCCGCGGCTTCGCGGCTCCCGTAAAGACTCACTCCCAACCCACACTCGACTCGCGCGGCGCGTCCTGTAAAAGCTCACCGCGCGAGATCGTGCTTGCCGGCGGAAAATCGCGCGACGGCTTCGAGGCGCGATGCGCCCAGCCCCGACGTGTAATCGCACTCGGGGCACGACAATTCAAAGCGGCCATCGACCTGGGACAGCTCCGGCTCGCCCTCTTCGCAACACGGACAGCGAGAGGGGAGGGCTACGTGGCCGTCCACCAGCGTGCCGAGCGCCGCCAGTTCATCCTCGCCGAGCCGGCCGGACGTGGCCAGCGCACACAACACCTGCGCCACCGAACCATCGACACCTTGCTGCGAGCGTAGTTGCGCAACCTGGCTCGTCAACGCGTCCACTTCGTCCGAACGTTCGCGCAACACCACGTCGAGTCGGTCCGCACGCGCCTTTGCCGTGGCCAGTTGCTGGATGAATTCGAATTCCTTCTTGCTGGCTTCGCGCTGAGCCGACTGCCACGTCGACGACGTCGTGCGCAGCGCATCGAGTTCGACCAGCATCGGTTTCACGCGGCGCTCGGCTTCGGCGAGCGCGTCCTTGATCTGCTGGGCGTAGTGCTCGGTGCTGCGGCGCATTTCTTCATGCAGACCGTCGATCCGGTCGCGCAGACCGGCGTTGGTCGTCTGCTCGGCTTCGAGCCGTTTTTGTAGCGAGTCGTTATCGGCTTCGAGGCGGCGCACGGTCGCCTGCAAATTATCCTGATGCGAAGCGCCATGCGCTGACGAGGCCGCGAGCTGATTTTCGAGTTCGCGCACGCGAGCCCACGCGGCTTCGGTGCGGGTTTCGCTGCGCTGGAGTAATTCGTCGGCGGCCAGGCGACGGGCTTCCGCATCGCGCAAGGCCTGGTCGGCGTCCTGACGACCGACTTCGATTTCATCGCGCTCGGACTGCAAGGTCTGGCGCGCGAGCGCGCGGGCTTCCTCGAACAAGGCGCCCAGCAATTCGCCGGCGCGTTCTTCCAGTGCCGGCGGAATCGCACCGCCACCGACACGGACTTTCGACGCCGTGCGGATGCGCTGCCAGAACAACTCAATGTCTTTAGGGATGTCGCTGGCGCTGCCGGTCTGCGTGAGATCACGGACATTGGCCATCGAGGGTCGAATACCGAAATCGAAGAACAGGCGCTTGCAGGCGTGAAGGGATAAATCCTGACGGCGGGCGCCGTCATCACGCAGGCGTTCGAGTTCTTCGCGAATGGCGGCGCGTTCTTCGTCTCGGATCATGAGGGTCTCGGCGAGCAGTATCGGATCGAATAATAACAAATTACGTAGTATTCGATACGTTTTGTTGGACGCAGCCAAGAACAACCCGATTGTCGGCAAAATGGGCTCGAAGAAAACGCGCCACAGATGCCGAACATCGCCGATTCCGTGAAACAAAGCGAGCTTTGTTTCATAAGCCATTGTAAACGTTTGGTTTTCCAATAGCGACAGGATTTTGCCGAGTGTTTCACGAAGGTCGCTCTGGGACTGATTGACCGTGACCTCAGGGACTTCTTCGAGGGGGGAGTGGGGGTATCTTTCGAGGACGCGAAAGGAAGTTTGTCTTGAGAGCTATAAAAGTAAACACCCTTGATACCCGTTAAAAACGTTAACGCCACGGCAAACCCTTATCAGACAAGGCTTCCAGCCCGATCAGGTGAAGCTTTACGGGAAACCTGGTGAGGCTCTACGGGACATGCGGGTGATGGGGTTCGGGGAAGCCGGTGAGAGCCTGCGGGAAAGGACGTGAGCGGATTCGGGGAACGGTCGATTCTTGACTCTAGTGCAAGGGTGAGGGATTTCGGGAGGCCGGGAGGTCCGAGGCCACGGCTCGCGGGGCCAGGGCCTGCTGTTACGTGAAATGCAACGGTGAGCGGATTCAGGACCATCGATTGTCGCGCTTTTTTCGTCCAATTCGGTCGCCGAAAACCCTGCGGTGAGAGAGATCGGGAAAAAACGGCCAGGAAAGGTGAAGCTTTTCGGGAGCCGAACGGGCATTTTGGCCGAATCGGGCTGAATCCGGACGGTTGAGTACCCTTAGGTGAGCCTTTACGGGACGGCAATAATGATTTTGAAGGGACATCGGCACGCGGTTCGCATCACGCTGGATGGTCATCAGCGCATTAAGGTGAGGTTTTACAGGAGATTGCGGCGATGCCGCGCAGCCTTTGGAATCGGGAATGCCGATTTAACGCGGCGTGAGGCTTTTCGGGAGGCCTTTCTGGGCCTTTTTCGGGCTTCAGGTGAGCTTTTCCGGGAGCAAGTTGGTATTCACTTCCGCTAGAAGGTTGATAATTCAGGCGTTCGAATGCCACACATTGGCTTTGCGGGATGCCAAAGGTGAGTTTTTTCAGGAGTGTGATGGGTGCACTTCCGAACGCTGATTAACGCCTCATTCTGATCGAGAGGTGAGGTTTTTCGGGGGATATCTGCTGGGTTAATACCTCTTTGTCCCTGTGGATAAACCCCCGAATCCATTGGTTTTTTCCCGAATGCTGTTGAATGGTGAGTCTTTTCGGGAGTGAAAGCGACGGTGAGCCGGAGGTTTGGGATTCTGGAACCCAGCGGGACTACGCGACGCCAGGGTGAGATGATTCGGGAGGCATTTTGCGGGCTCACTGGCTCACTGAAGTGATGAAACGGACGCCTGGCCTTGCACCGTGGCTATTCAATGGTGAGCATTTTCGGGAGCCAGAATGGCGTGGTAGCAGCCTTCCGCTGCCGTCTGCATGTCGAATGACCGTGAAATTGACCGATTGAAGGCGATCCGGAGGGCATCAGGGAGGAAAAGACCACATGCAGCCGCACGATTGACGCCGCGTCGCGGGATCCTTCATGACGTCGTTCGAGCTCACCTGAAAAAACGCGAAATGTTGTGTTTGCGCCAGGAAAATTTGAGGTGAGATTTTTCGGGAGCTGTCTGACACCGTTCTTGCGCGGCGGATTTGTGCGCTTTCGTGCCAGGCCCGAGCCCCGCGCGCGTGCGGCGGATCGGGTTTCGACGCAAAGGTGAGCGTCTTCGGGAGTCTGTCGCGGTGAGCCGTCCCGTGAACGGCATCTTCACCGGCAATGGTGAGAGTCACCCTATAGACGGGTTTCACCCCAGACGGTATCCTTTCGCGAAATTCTCACCTCGACCCGACGCATGGCCACGAAGCGCGTGAAAAAAACCGATGTGGTGAGCCCGAGCTCGGCCGAATTGCGCAAGGCCGTCGAGGCAATCGCGATTCAGCCGAAGAGCGGCAAGATCACTCTGCTGACCCGCAAACTCTTCAACGTGCTGCTCGCCGTCGCGCAGCAGGCGGATGAAGGGGGCGATACCTATCGCGCGCTGCTTTCCGACATCGTCGCGAACTCGGCGTTCGACTCGAACGATACCGCGCTCGTGAAGGAGCATCTGCGGCGCATGGTGTCGGTGCAGGTCGAATGGAGCCAGGGCACCTCGAGCCAGAAGCCTGGTCGCAAGTGGGGTATCTCCACGCTGATCGCCGACGCGGAAATTCTCGAAGATCCGGCCACGCGCCGCGTCTGGGTGGAATTCTCGTTCGCGCCCAAGATCAAGAAGAAGCTGCTGGACCCGGTCCAGTACGCTCGCCTGAGTCTGCAATTCCAGAGCCAGCTGCGCAGCAGCGCCGGCCTCGCGCTCTACGAAATCTGCGTGCGCTATCTTACGAATCCGAGCCATCTCACCATGCGCGAAACGTGGGAGTGGTGGCGGCCGATTCTGTCGGGTACGCCCGATACCGAAGCTGGCGACGAAGCGAAACGCGAATACAAGTACTTCAAGCGCGATTACCTGCGTCCGGCCATCGCTGAGGTGAACGCGGTGACCAACATCTTCGTCGAGCTGATCGAGCATCGCGAAGGTCGGCGCGTCGCCGAGATCCAGTTCCGCGTGACCGAGCGCAAGCAGCCGATGCTGGCGCTCGACGAGCATCCGAACGTGTTCGACAGCACGCTGGTCGATCGCATGGTCAAGATCGGCATTCCGCTCAAGGAAGCGCAGTCGCTTTACGCGGACAGCGAAGAAAACCGTATTCGTGCGGCGCTTCAGCTCACCGAGCAGCGCATGCGCAGCACGACGCTGCCGCCAGTGCGCAGCGCCGCCGCGCTGTTCAAGGATGCCCTGAAGAAGGGTTACGCACCGCCGGTCGAAACCGCGGCGGAAAAGCCGGCGGCTACGGGTCGCCTGGCAGCCGGTGGAGTGACGGCCGACGATCCCAAGGCGCGTCTGATGGACGAGTACGCGGCGTACCGGCGCAAGGAAGCCCGTGCGCTCTACGACGAGCAGGGCGACCTCGAACGCGAACTCGCGCGCAACTCGTTCGAGAACGACGAGTTGCCGGGTCTGGGCGCCCACCTGCGCGACGACTGGCGTCGTCGTGGTCTCGAATCGAAACTGGCCGACACCGCGTTCTTCGATTGGCTCGCTCGCAAGACCTGGGGCGAACCGACCGATGGCGACCTGCTCGCGTTCACTTTGAACCAGGCACGCGCGGCCTGAAAAGCGAAATAACGCAGAGCCGGCGATCCGGAACGCGGTACGACACTATTCGTTAATCCATAAAAAAACGGTCTTCACGTATCGAACGTGAAGACCGTTTTTTCTTTGTCGCGGCAATCAGGCTTTCAGCATTTCTTCGATCTGATGAAGGATCGCATCGCGTCGATCCTTCGAGAGCCCCTTGAGGCGCAGTTCGAGTCGATCATCACCGTACGACTTCAGATCGCCGACGGCCATACCATCGAGTTTGATCTCGAGCCGTTGCGCGTAGCGCTGGCGGCCGGCGGGCTTCGGACTTTCCTGCGGCGTCGCGCGGCCCTTGACGATATCCGCGACCTGTCGCGTGCTGAGGTCGTCGGCCAGAATCCGGTTGATCAGACGCAGCGTGGCGTCCGTGCCCCGCGCACCATGATAGCGGCCAACCTGATAGGCCATGTTCGAACCGAAGCGATCCGGACGCGCCACCATTTCGTGCATGACCGACTCGGGCAACTTGCCAATGGACAAGGCGACCGCAACCGTCGACTCGTCGAGGCCGAGGTGATCCGCGAGTTCACGCTGGCTCTGGAAATGCTTGTCGTCGATAAAACGCTTCCAGACGACGGCGTTGTCGAACACCGTCTGGGAGTCGCGCTGGACGTTGAGGTCGTAGCCGAGCTTGTAGCTCTCGAGGCCAATTGGCAGATCGACGACGATCGCCTTGACGACTTCCTTGTTGGCTTCCTTGAGCGCGCGCACGCGACGTCCGCCGTCGCTCACGTAATAGCTGCCCGGTGCGGCGTAATCCGGAATCACGTGGATCGCCTGCTGCTGCCCTTGCTTCGCGAGATTGACCGCGAGTTCGGCGATCGACGTCTTCAGATAGAAGTGACGCGGGTTGAACGGGCTCGCCTTGATAGCCTTCAGCGGCAGTTCGATGATCTGGCCAGGGCGGTAGCCTTGCTCCAGACGCCACGCGCGATACTCCGCCGACTCGTTTTCAACCGGTGAAATCGCGTCGTCGGCGGTGACGGCGATGGGTTCCGGCTGGCTCGAACGTCCGGCGGTCTCGCGGGCTTTGGGCTTGTCCTGGACGAGGCCGTCGATGGCGTTGAGTCGGTCGAGCGCCGTGCGCTTCTCGCTGCTCGTGGTGTCAGGCCGAGCCTGAAAACCTTTGGCAAATTGTGAGGGCTTCATTCAGGGTCCTTTATGCGCATAAAGTCAGGGGAGCATCTCTGCGATTTCGTCGGCGCAAGCACGCACCTCCGTCGCAGCGAGCCGCGCACCGCGGTCGCTCATTTGCAGCACGGTCTGGCCGAGGGCCATCGCCTGCTTATAGGCTTCGCGGGTCGGAATCTGGGTTTTGAGCAAGGGGAAGCCCAGTTCTTCCAGCGCACGCTTCAACTCGCGCGTGAGCATGCGCTTCTCTTCGGTCTTGTTCAGCAGGAAGACGGCCTTGAGATCCTCGTTCATCACTTGAGCCTGCTGGATGAGTTTGACGAGGCCGACGCTCGACCAGTAATCCGCAGGTGACGACGAAGTCGGAATGACGGCGACGGTCGCGGCGAGCAACACGACGCCCGAGACCTTTTCCGTGATCGACGGCGGGCAATCGACCACGATGATGTCGTAGTCCCCGATGAACTTCTTGATCTCCCGATGGATCTGGCCACCGGCTTCGGAGAGGTTGACGACCGGGAACGGAATGCCGGCTTCGCCATCGGAAGAAGCACTGGCCCAATGGACGAGTGTGTTTTGGCCGTCGGCATCGACCACGAGCACGCGCTTACCTCTTTCGTGGAATGCTGCGCCGAGATGCATCGCGATCGTGCTCTTGCCGACCCCGCCCTTTTGCTGCGTGACTGCGATTATCTCTGCTGCCAATTGGTTTTCTCCTTTTGCTAATTGTTTTGAATTTTACCTGGATTGAGTTGCGATTCAATGATTGAGTTTGTGATTTTCGATTTTTAATGTGAACGTTAGCCGTTTGGCCAAGGTTTATGCGCATAAAGTCGCTGCGTGGGAGTGTGGTCTTTGAGCAGCGAACCGAGCGTGCGATGCAGGTCGGTCGTGCGTTGGTGAAGAGGTGTGACGATCCAACGGCGAAATGTGGCAATGGAAAGGCGAGGCAATCCCGCGCCGAAAGACTGGTCCTCGCAGAAGTGGGCATGCGAGTGCGGGTTCAGTTTGGTGTGCGCCCCCACTCAAGCAATTGCAGGGCACTGGTGCAGCCGACGCATTCCATCAGTCGCGTGGATCAACCCGACGTGGACAGCTTTATGCGCATAAAGGCTCGCGCGATGACCCAGCCCTCGCGTCTCTACCCCACGTCATTCGCCACAAGCCCATGCATCTTTATGCGCATAAAACTCCGCCACCCCACGTGGTCCACGCGGAGCCATTGCAGCCCCGCCCTGCTCTCTTCGCCATTGCCCGTTAAAATCAGCGCGACCGTACGCCGCAGGCAAAAGCCGGGAGAGTGCCGCGAGCGAACCAGGCGCAGCCAATATCGATCGTCGCCTGCTCAACGAACGCACCGCCACTCGCTCGCCCGACGCTCAGCTCAACAGCGCATCGTGTGTACGAGCGCGACAGCGACGACGACCGCCGCCCATTACCTAATCACAACAGCAACCGAACAGATGATCACGATCTACCACAACCCTCGATGCTCGAAGTCACGCGCCACCTGTGAGCTGGTCACCACCAGCTACAACACGGGAAACGAACCCGTCGACGTGATCGAGTATCTGAAGACGCCGCCGACGGTCGAGCAGCTCAAGGCCTTGCACGCGATGCTGGGTGGCGCACTGCGCGACATGATCCGAACCGGTGAGACCGAATACGCGGAACTCGGCCTCGGCGCCGCCACGGTCACGGATGCTCAGCTCTACGAAGCAATCGCAAGTCACCCGATTCTGCTGCAGCGCCCGATCGTCGTCCGCGATGGCCGCGCGGTGATCGGCCGTCCGCCGGAGAATGTCGCGGCGCTGTTTGCCTGACACGCGGCAGACACCGCATCGGATCAGACTGCGCATCTGATCGACACCGAAGACGTTCGAAAACATCGAGCGCCGACCAGGCCAGATAGTGGCCACGCCGACGCCCCAAACGATGGTCGTCGCCAGTCCGGGCTAGCCCTCCCCCGCTCGCCTGCCCCCGGCGCCGACGCAGAAAAAACCATCAGGCTCTCACCCGCCAACCGCCAAAACGAGACTTCAGTGGAATCGCTTGCAACTCTATCCGCGTGGTCGTTCCACGACACGCGCCTCATCCTCTCCTGCCTGCTGGGCCTCGCGCTGATCGTCATCCTGATCAGCGTGCTCAAGCTCGCGCCGTTTCTCTCGATCCTCGTCGGCACCTTCGCGGCGGGCTTTGCCGCCGGCGTGCCGCTCGAAGGCGTCGCCAGCGCATTCAGCAAAGGCGCGGGCGCCCTGCTCGGCGACGTCGGCATCATCATCGCGCTCGGGGCCATGCTCGGCGCGCTGATGGCCGAGTCCGGCGCGGCCGACCGGCTCGTGACCACCCTGCTCGATCACTCCACGCCGCGCACGTTGCCGTGGATGATGGCGCTCGTCGCCGTGATCATCGGCTTGCCGCTGTTCTTCGAAGTGGGTCTGGTGATGATGGTGCCGATCATCTTCGTGATGGCGCGCCGCTCGAAGCAGCCGATCCTGCGCATCGCGATTCCCGCGCTCGCCGGCATGACTACGCTGCACGCGCTGCTGCCGCCGCATCCCGGTCCGCTGATCGCTGTGAGCGCGCTGCATGCCGATCTCGGCATCACGCTCGGTTTCGGCGTGCTCGTCGCGGTGCCGGCGGTGATCCTCGCGGGTCCGCTTTACGGTTCGTGGCTCTCGCGTCGCATGCACGTGGACGAGCCCGAGGATCTCGGCAAGCTGTTCACGAGTCACGACACGCAACTGGCCGCGCCCGGTTTCGCCGTTTCGCTGCTGACGATTCTGTTGCCCGCCGTGCTGATGCTTTGCCGCACGATCGCGAAACTCGCACTCACGCCGGACACGCTCGCGTTCACGACGCTGAATTTCCTGGGTGAGCCACTGATCGCGCTGGGACTCACCGTGCTGTTCGCGATCGTCGTGCTCGGCTGGTCGCGCGGCATGGCGCGCGAGCGCGTCGGCAACATCCTGCGCAAAAGCCTGCCCCCGATCGCGGGTCTGCTGCTGACGATCGGCGCAGGCGGCGGTCTCAAGCAGACGCTCGTGCTCGCGGGCATCAGCACGACCATCAGCAAGATCGCCGTCGGCGCGCACCTGCCGCTGCTGCTGCTCGCGTGGCTGATCGCCGTCGCGCTGCGCCAGGCCACGGGTTCGGCCACCGTCGCGACCACCGCGACGGCCGGCATCGTCGCGCCGGTCGTCACCGGCTTGAGCGCCACGCACAACTCGCTGATGGCGCTCGCCATCGGCGCGGGCTCGGTGTTCTTCTGCCACGTGAACGACGCAGGCTTCTGGATGGTGCGCGAGTACTTCGGCCTGAAACTCAAGCAGACCGTGTTCGTCTGGTCGATCCTGCAAACCATCGTATCGGTCGTCGGCCTCGTGCTCACGCTGCTGCTCTGGAGCCTGCTGAACTGAGGCAGGTGAATGGTCGGATAACGTCTTCGGCGCGATTCCGACCGAGGCCCGATGCCACCGGGCCTGGTGCGGAGTTGTCCACAAGGTTATGAACGAAATCTGTGGATAAATCCGCGCCGCCCTCGCTTATCCACAGGCGAGGCGCACCGGCCCATCTTAGCGACGTGCGAAAGCGCTCCCGCCTATGATGTCGTTTCGTTCCACCGCGCTTCGCGCGCTTTCGAGGAGAAGGAAATGGCTTATCAAGTAGCGGTCGTGGTCGGCAGTCTGCGCAAGGAATCCTTCAATCGGCAACTCGCGCACGCGGTCGCCTCGCTCGCGCCGTCCGACTTCTCGTTCGAGTTTCTCGACATCGGCGTGCTGCCGCTCTACAGCCAGGACTACGACGCCGATTACCCCGAGGTCGCGCGTCAGTTCAAGCAGAAGATCGAGGCCGCCGACGCGCTGCTGTTCGTCACGCCCGAATACAACCGCTCGATTCCTGGCGTGCTGAAGAACGCGATCGACTGGGGTTCGCGGCCGTGGGGCAAGAATTCGTGGACCGGCAAGCCGGGCGCGGTGCTCGGCACCTCGCCGGGCGCAATCGGCACGGCGCTGTCGCAGGCGCATCTGCGCAACGTGCTTGCCTATCTCGATGTGGCGACGCTCGGTCAGCCCGAAATGTTTATCAAGCACGATGCCAGCAGAATCAACGAAAAAGGCGAGATTGTGAACGACGATACGCGCAAATTCCTGCAGACGTTCGTCGATCGCTACGTGGATTGGGTCAAGCGTCAGCTCGGTCGCTGAAGCTGGTTTCGATCGGGAGACACAAAAAAAGCGCGGCTCGGGCCGCGCTTTTTTTCGTCAAATCTCGGCGTTAATGCAGCGTCGGCCGCGAGCCGGTCACGGGGCGGTCGGGTGCATCGGACGCGCGGTGATCGTGCGAATCCTCTTCGTACTCGATGAATTCGTCGGGGATGCGCTGCGCACCGCTGGCCGTTTCCGTCGCTTGCGGCGCGGACGGCACGTCCACGTGCGGGGCAGGTTGCACGCTCGCTTGCGTCCCC
>NZ_JAAGPN010000509.1:0-2349 GCF_017104805.1 Paraburkholderia sp. Ac-20347
CGTCGGCGGCCGCGCGGTCGAGCGTCAGGTCGGCGAGCAGCGTGAGGCCGCGTTCGCGCGCGGCGCTCGCGAGCCGGCGCACGGCGTCGAGCACCGGCCCCGGAGAGCCGAACACGGGATGCAGCCGTTGATGATCGGCGACGATGCGGTCGTCGCCCGAGCGGCCTGGCGCGAACAGGGCGCCGATCAGGACATGATCGAAGCCCAGCGAGGCCGCGTGCGCGAAGTGCTCGGGCCACGCGTCGAGCGGCCCGGCAAGGACGGAATGGACGAAGTAGATCCGCGGCGCATAGGCGTGAGGAGGTTCCATCGGTCGTATTCCAGATACGTCGGACAGCGTGGATGCAGGGCCGAAATACCACCGGATGCGATCACGTTGCCCGTGGGCTGCCGGAGCGGGCCGCGCGGGGCCGGGCGATGGCGCGTGTCCTGTTCAATGTAGTGCAAGAGCAGGCCGGAACCAAAGCGTCGGCGACGCACGGCGACTTGATGCGGGATTCAGCAAGGCATGTGCCTGTGGCGCGCGATCGCCGCGCCGCCAAGCCGGCTGGCGGCGACGCCGGATTCCGGCGCGGCGGAGCGCGCGCCGCGCGTGCACCGATTGCAATCGATGCCGGTCTAGTTCCCGACCATGCTCGCCGCGATGTTCACGCACAGCCCGAGCACGGAAACGTTGAAGTAGAACGACAGAATCGATTGCGCGAGCACGCTGCGCCGCGCGCTGCGTCCGCGCAGGCCGACATCGGCGGTTTGCGAAGCGCAGGCGATCGTGAAGGAAAAATACAGGAAGTCCCAATAATCCGGCTGGAGTTTGGCGTCGGGGAACGCGAGCGCGGGCGAATGGGGATCGGAGCCGTAATACACGCGCGCGTAATGCAGCGTGAAGATGGTCGGAATCAGGAACCACGCGCCGATCAGCGTGAGGCCCGTGAGCAGCGAATGCAGCACCTTCGAGGCCGTGTGCAGATCCTTGGTGGAGCCGAGTTCGAGCACGATGGCGACGATGCTGGCCACCGTCGCCGCGCACACCAGCATGAGCACCGTGCCCGCGTTCTGATCCTCGCGCTGCGCGTTGCAGCGCACGCTGGTTTCGTCGCTGCGGATCATGTGAATCCAGATCAGCACGAGGTAGGTCCAGATCGCGACGTCCCAGCCGACCAGCACGCGCGCCACCGGCTGGATCGACGCGGGCACGAGCGCGCCGATCAGCACGCCCAGCACGATGCCGATCATCATATGCGGGCGATTGCGCAAGACTTGCGGAAAGACCTTCATTGGCATCGACGCCCTGATGAATATGCGGGGAACATGCGCGGTGTTGCAGCGATTCTAACCAGGGGCGCGTCGGGGCGTGATCCCGGATCGCGGCCTGGGTTGGTCGAATGGGGACACGAGGGCTGGCAGACGCCGGACAGCGCGCCCACGCTGCGCGAAGGCCGCCGAAAAAAAGCGCCAGGAAACGATAAATGGCGCGCATACATCGCGCCCGCCGGGCGCTATGATGAAAAGATGACGCCCACTCTCGCCACCGAAGTCCAGCATCACGCCAGCAACGAGGCCGGCCGCGACTTTGTCGTGGGCGACCTGCACGGCTGCGTGGATGCCTTGCGCTTCCTGCTGCGCGAGGTGAGTTTCGACGCCGCGGCCGATCGCCTGTTTTCGGTCGGCGACCTGATCGATCGCGGCGAGCAGTGCGAAGAGGCGCTCACGCTGCTCGACAAGCCGTGGTTCCACGCCGTGCTCGGCAATCACGAAGACGCGTTGTGCGCGGTCGTCGAAGGGCGGCTGCCGCGCCATCAGTGGTACGGGATTGGCGGCGGCTGGGCGCAGCACGTGCCGGAGCGCGCGCTGGCGCTGTACGCGAAGCGCCTGCGCCAGTTGCCGCTGGTGCGCACGGTCGGCGAGGGCGGCGCGCGCTTTAACGTGCTGCACGCGGAATTTTTCGGCGACGACACCGAACTCGACGCCGGCCAGTTCAACGAGCACGTGCGCGAGCGCATGCTCTGGGGCCGCGAGCTCGCCTTCAACGCGGGCACGCCCGCGAGCCTCGCGCTCTCGCTCACCTACTGCGGCCACACGCCGATGCGCGAGCCGCGCCAGATCGGCTCGCAGATGTATATCGACACGGGCGCCTATATTGCCGAAGGACGCCTCACGATGGTCGAGGCGCTGTCGCTGCGCAACTGGTCGGTTTCGACCCAGGCGGCGCGCGAGCAGGGCGCGGCGGCGTTCGCGCTGCCCTGAATCCGCATCGTCGATCCATCTTGCGGGCGCTCAGCCCGCGCCCAGACTCGAAGCCAGCAATTGCAGCGTCGCCGCCGAGCGCGGCTCGCGCACGCGCGAAAACAG
>NZ_JAAGPN010000510.1:0-2517 GCF_017104805.1 Paraburkholderia sp. Ac-20347
GAGCGCGCTGCGGCGGCCCGGAACCGGTGCCGCACCGTGTCACGGAGTGCGGCACATCAGGTCCACCTTACCGCAGCGGCGGCACGCGTGCGCAGCGTCAGCGCGACGCGGGCCGCCTGTCGCGCGGGTGCGCGCGCCGACCGTGCGGTTACACTGGCCGACACGAAAAAACTGCCGCAACAAGGAGGAGCGATGACGGATGCAACGGCGCCTGGCGTGGTCTACCGCGATCAGGTGCGCGCGGAATGGGTCGATTACAACGGCCATTTGCGCGACGCCTTCTACATGCTGATCTACAGCTTCGCGACCGATGCGCTGCTCGACGCAATCGGGCTCGACGCGGCGCAGCGCGAGGCGCGCGGGCGCTCGATGTACACGCTGGAGGCGCATCTGAACTACGTGCGGGAGATCAAGGCAGGCACGCCGGTGCGCGTGGAGGTGTCGGTGCTGGAGCACGACGCGAAGCGCGTGCGCGTCTATCTGGAGATGTTCGCCGGGGACGGCACGGAGGAGATGGTGTCGGCGAGCGAGCAGGTGTTGCTGCACGTCGATCGCGCGGGTCCGCGCGCGGCGCCCTTCGATGCCGACGTGCTCGCGCGCGTGGCTGCGCTGCGCGGCGAGTCGGTGGGGCGGGTGGCGCGTTACGCCGGTCGGTCTATCTCGCTGGCGCCCGGGGCGGCCGCGGTCTCGTCCTGAGATGCGGCGCCGCAGCACGCGGCCAGGTGAAACGGGAACGGTCTGAATCGGCCTCGGAGCGCGGCGTGTGGGCAGGGAGGCGGTGAGTCCGAATGGCGCGAGTGGCGCCGTGTCGATTCGTCGATCCGTGCACGATTGTTATTCAATCGATGCGCGATTGTTACGATAATGACTGCTAATGCCTTTGTCCGCTTTCGCGCACATCCGGTCGGCTTTCGACCGCTTGCGGCGCGTCAGGCCGCTTCGCTGAACGGCACGTTGGCCACGAGGTCGCCGAACACTTCCGCGGCGATCATCACCGACGCATTCAGCGGGGCCGGCCGTTCAGCCGGCTTGTACACGGCGTCACCGCGGCGGATCTTGCGACGCGACACGGCGCAGGTTCCCGAGGTATGCGCCGAGCGGCGTCGCCAGCGCTGCTCGCCATAATGGCAGCGGCCGGGTTCGACCCAGCGGATGACGAGCGCTGAATCCGTCTGCTCGAGGATTTCAATGCGTTCACCGTTGGCACCGTCAAGCGCGAGACACGCTTTCTTTTTCATTGTCGGCTCCGTGAGTGGGATGCCGCGAATGTAGTCCTCTGCGACGCCAAGTGCCATTGTGTCGGCGTTGAAACACCATTCCAAAATCGGCAACAATTGCCCTGCGACACCATGCGTTTGACGAAGGAATGGGGCTTTGCGGGCGATCAAGGTGCGACATCGCGAATTTGTGCAACGCAGTGTTGTGCGTGGCGCGACATCGAAATGTGCGGGAAAGGCGGGGGGTGGAACGCCTGGGCGGCGGATGAATCAGACTTGAAGCGGCGCTTGACGTACCGTTCGAGGTACCGCCTGGGGGCACTTGCGCGACGCGCCGGCGGCCCTCATTTCGTGTTTTGGTCTGTCGCCCTTATGCTGGCGGCTTGCTGCGGCGCGTTGTTCCACGCGCGCTTTTATGCGTTCTGGCTGGTTGTTCCTGCCGCTTGCGGCGCAGGTCTTGCCTGCATGGCCGCCAGAGCCGTCCTGTCGAATTGCCCCGAGGTTACATGATTCATCGCCCGCCTGCTCCGAACTCCGCAAACGAGCAAAAAATCCAGCGCGTCGCTTCGGCGGCCCTGTTCGCCGCGCTTGTGCTGGTCGCGCTGTGGGTCGTGCGCGAATTCGTGCCCGCCGTCGCGTGGGCGGGCGTCGTCGCCATCGTGCTGTGGCCGGCCTATCAGGCCGTGGAGCGTCATCGTCTGTTCAAGGGACGCACGACTTCGCTCGCCACCGTGCTGACGCTGGCCGTCGCGCTGCTGGTCGTTTTGCCGATCACGATCACGGCGATCCAGGCCGGCGGCGAGGCGCACGACCTCTACCAGTGGCTGCGCACCGCGCAGGAGAACGGCGTGCCGGTGCCCGACGTCGTCTCGCGTCTGCCGTTCGGCAGTCATCAGGTGAGCGACTGGTGGCAGGCGAATCTGGCGCAGCCGCTCAAGGCGTCGCCCGCGATGAAGAACCTGCACGGCGACGCGATCGTCTCGTTCGGGCGTCACTTCGGCGCGCGTGCGCTGCATGCGTCGGTGACCTTCGGCTTCATGCTCGTCACGCTGTTCGTGATCTTTCAGGCCGGACCGCGGTTGTCGGGCACGGTGATGCGCGGCGCGCGCCGCGCGTTCGGCGCGGACGGCGCGCAACTGCTCCAGCGCATGGCTTCCGCGGTGCGTGCGACGGTCACGGGACTCGTGGTGGTGGGGCTCGGCGAGGGCGTGCTGCTCGGTGCCGGCTACCTGTTCGGCGGCGTGCCGCACGCGGCGCTGCTCGGCACCGTGACGGCGGTCGCGGCTATGCTGCCGTTCTG
>NZ_JAAGPN010000511.1:0-2501 GCF_017104805.1 Paraburkholderia sp. Ac-20347
TGCCGCCGCGCGGCTTCGTCACCGGCAGATCGAGCGCGGCGGGCGTGTCGCCGAGTTGCGTGGTCCAGTAGTGCAAGGCGGCGTCGCGCTCGCCGTCGTCGGCCCATTCCTGCTGCCACGCCGCGAAGTCGCCGTACTGCACGGCCAGCGGCGCGGCGGCGGGCGTGCGCCCCGCCATCAGTTCGCCATAGGCCGCGACGAATTCGTCGAGCAGCAGTTTCACCGACGCGTGATCGGCCACGATGTGATGCAGCGCGACGTGCAGCACGTGGCGCTGCGCGCTTTCGTTGCTATCGTCGCTCGTTGCCGCTTCGCGCAGTAACGCGATGCGCAGCAGCGGGCCGCGCGTGAGATCGAATGGCGCGAGCGAGAGCGACTGAAGCCGCTGGTCGAGCGCATCGGAAGTCGACGCGTCGCGCAGATCGACCTCGGACCACGCGTAATTCACGCCGCCGACGATCTGCTCGACCTGCCCGTCGCGTTCCTCGAAATGCGTGCGCAGCGCCTCGTGCCGCGCGACCACGTGATCGAGCGCCGCGCGCAGCCGTTCGACGTCGAGCGCGCCTTCGAGACGCAGCGCGCCCGCGATGTTGTAGCCGGCGTCGTCGGGATTCAGTTGCCACAGGAACCACAGACGCGACTGCGCCGGCGACAGCGCGAAGCGCTGCGTGCGGTCCGCGAGCGGCACGATCGGCAGCGCCTTGCCGCTCAGCCCGCGCTCGCGCAGACGCGCGCGGAACGTCGCGCGCCGGTCGGCGGGCAGGCTCGCATAGTTGCGCGCGATGGCCGCGAAGTCCGCCGTCGATGCGGGCGTGGGCGATGCAGGCGATGAAGACGATGAAGGCGTCATGGCGGCAGGCCCGGGTTCGGTGGCGGATTCAAGCTCGCGCCCGTGGCGCGCCGCGAGCGGTTGCACGCCCGCCTCGCGCGCCTTGCGCTTGAGGAACGGGCAGACATCGGCGGCGCGCACGTTGTGGTCGTCGAGGAAATACTGCTTCCATTCGAGGTTGCCCGGATCGCCGTAGAAACCGAGGTCCGGATGCGCGGGCGTGTCGTCCCACGTTTCGAGGCGCTTGCGCACCTGATTGCGCGCCTCGCGGCCGATCACCTTGTTGGTGATGGTGTCCACGAACACGCTGCGCGGCTGGAACAGCAGCACCATGCCCGGCCCGAGATTGCGGCTGTGACGCAGCGAAAACGACGGGCACGCGCACACCACGAACATCTGCACGCCCGCGAACGAAAACTCCCACGACTCGTCCGAGGGTTCGGGCTGCTGATCGGCCTGCGGATCGGGATCGACGTTGTGCAGTTGCTGCAGCGCGTGCCAGAAGAGTTCGTGATACGCGTCGTGCGAGAGCGGCTCGGCATCGGGCTCGAAAAACACCGCGATGTTGTTCTTGCGGTATTGCGGCAGCGACGCCAGTTCCGCGAAGGTCTGCATCGTGGCCGGCAGATCGGCGATGTCCTTGCCGTGCACGAACGAATAGAACATTTCGCCGCGCCGCTCGGCCTGCGTGCCGAAGAAGCACGGATACGCCGGATGCATCACCTGCTCGCGCAGCGTCGCGTACGAGGCGTCGAGCCAGGCGGGCGGCTGCACGTCGGCGCCGCACGCGCGGCCCTTGATGATGCGGCTTTTCCAGTCCTGCGCCGTGAAGACCGGCGCTTCGTTCAGCGCTGCGTTCGGCGTCTCTTGCTGCATCAGTTCGTCGTTGGGTTGCATCGTCTCGTTCCTTGGGTTCCGCACGGGTCTGTCGCGAGGCACGGGCCGCGCACGGCGGCAGCGGCGGCGAGCCGCGTGGCCCCGCGACAATCGGGTCATGATTTTTTTGTGGGGAGCGTCCGCACCTTCTGGCGAGGTGGCTGGAGAACGGATGACGCGCGCCGGGCGGCGGCGCGTCGTGCTGCGGTCAAGCTGTGCTTGTTGGTGCGTATGAAGCCGCGCTGGCGATCGTGCGCATGGCTCGCACGTCAGGCCGCGGCGCGCGCGGCGTCGGGCGCTTCAAGTTCGAGCATGAGCGCCTGAACCCAGTCGTCGGGAATGATCGGCTGGTGATACGTGCACTCGCTCGACGTGACCGTCGAACCATGCAGACGGCCGTCGGGAATCAGCACCATGTCACCTTCGAACATCTGCAACTGCATGCCGAGATTGCCCCAGAACAGCATCTCGCCTTCCTGGATCGTCACGAGCCGATGGTCGTTATGCACGTGCGTGGTCGAGCACATTTCATGCGGCTCGATAAACGTTTCGCGGTCGATGTCGGGACATTCGACGTCGATACGTGCGCTGATGCGGCGCGCGAAATCACAGAAGCGCGGAATCGCCGACAGCCATTTGAGCTGCTCGCCCAGATCCCAGCGCGCGCGTTCCGCGAGATGATCGCCGGCCGCGAAACCCTTGATGAACTGCGCGCGCGCCGCCGCGCCGAAGCGCTCGCCGATCGCCTGCACGGCGCGGCTCGCGCGTGCTTCGAGTTCCGCGCGGCGCGCCGCGA
>NZ_JAAGPN010000512.1:0-2498 GCF_017104805.1 Paraburkholderia sp. Ac-20347
TGTTGAGGTGCGTGCAAAACTGACCCACTTCCACTAGAAATTTGCATCGAAAACTGACCCACATGTTCAATGCCTGCTTGGACGCCAAGCAGGAGAACCGGAGTGATTACGGTGAGCATGTTGGCAAAGATTCGGCGGATGCACTTCCGCGATGGCGTCCCGCTCAGGGACATATCCCGGCGTACTGGCCTGTCCCGTAACACCATACGGCGATGGTTGCGTGAGCCTTCATCAACCGGTGAGCCGAAGTATCCGAAGCGAGAAAGCAGCAGCGTTGTCGACCCATGGTCGGAACAGTTGCGTCTTTGGCTACTGGCTGATACGCGAAGGCCGAAGCGCGAGCGGCGCTCGGCAAAGCAGATGCACGCCGATTTGCGGGCTGCTGGATACGATGGCAGCTACGACCGTGTCTGTGCGTTCATCCGCAACTGGAAGCAGAACCGCGATGAAGGCGCTCTACGAGGAGCCTTCGTACCGCTCGCTTTCGAATATGGCGAGGCATTCCAGTTCGACTGGAGCTGCGAATACGTCTTCATCGGTGGCCTACGACGCCGGATAGAAGTCGCACACACGAAGCTCGCCGCAAGTCGCGCATTCTGGCTCGTCGCCTATCACACGCAGAGTCACGAAATGTTGTTCGACGCGCACGCGCGGGCGTTCGCCGCGTTCGGCGGCATACCCCGACGCGGCATCTACGACAACATGAAAACCGCCGTGGACAAGGTGGGGCCAGGAAAGGAGCGCGCCATAAACGCTCGCTTCCATTCGATGTGCAACCACTACCTGTTCGAACCCGAGTTCTGCAACCGCGCTGCAGGCTGGGAAAAAGGCATCGTCGAGAAGAACGTTCAGGACCGTCGTCGTCACATCTGGCACGAGGCAATCCGCACCCGGTGGGAGTCACTTGATGTTCTGAACGTCTGGCTGGCCGAGCGCTGCCGGCATGCGTGGCAGGAGCTTCGTCATCCTCAATGGCCCGAGCTGACGGTAGCAGACGCGTTGCAGGACGAACGCCCGCGTCTGATGCAATGCCCCAAGCCGTTCGACGGCTACATTGAGCAGCCCGTTCGCGTGTCGTCAACAAGCCTCATCCACTTCCAGCGCAACCGTTATAGCGTGCCAACGGAGTTCGCAAATCATGTCGTGAGTTTGCGAACGTATCCGGCGTATATCAGCGTCGTCGCCGATGGCAACGAGATTGCGCGTCATGCACGTAGCTTCGACCGATACCTGACCTTCTACGACTGGACGCACTACATCAGTCTTGTAGCCCGCAAGCCAGGCTCCCTACGAAACGGAGCCCCGTTCCTCACAATGCCCGAGCCAATGCAGCGGCTTCAGCGTCACCTGCTCCGACAGGTGGGAGGCGACCGCGTAATGGTGCAGGTGCTATCGGCAACGCCTGTGCATGGTCTGGAAGCGGTGCTGGTTGCCGTGGAGCTGGCTCTCGAATCTGGCAGGCCAAGTGCCGAGCATGTACTGAATATCCTTGCCCGCCTGAAAAGCCCCGCGTCTCGCAGCTCCGACGGCGTACAGACTTCGCTACGGCTGAAGATAGAACCGCTCGCCGACGTCCACCGGTACGAAAAGCTTCGCACTCCACGCAAGGAGGATGGTCATGTCGAATGAAACCGCAGCGCAACTCAAATCGCTCAAACTCCATGGCATGGCGCAGGCGTGGCCAGAGCTGGTCGCCCAGGCACGGCACAACGAGTTTGAACCGGAGAAGTTTATGCAGATGCTGCTAAAAGCCGAGACTGCCGAGCGGCTGGTTCGGTCCATCAACTACCAGATGACCGCCGCGCGATTCCCAGCGCATCGCGACCTCGCTGGCTTCGACTTCGAACAGGCCAGCACGGACGAGCCGCTCGTGCGCGAGCTCCACACGTTAAAGTTCTGTGAATCGGCGCAGAACGTAGTGTTCATCGGCGGGCCAGGCACAGGCAAAACCCATCTCGCTACGTCGCTAGGCATCGAAGCCGTGCAACACCACGCAAAACGCGTGCGCTTCTACACTACCGTTGAACTGGTAAATCAACTCGAAGCAGAGAAAGCAGCTGGAAAACCGGGGCAAATCGCCAACAGGCTGATGTATGCAGACGTCGTCATACTTGACGAACTCGGCTACCTGCCGTTCACCCAGACCGGCGGCGCACTACTGTTCCACCTGTTCTCAAAGCTTTACGAACATACAAGCATCGTTGTGACAACGAACCTTAGCTTCACCGAGTGGTCGAGCGTGTTCGGCGATGCGAAGATGACTACTGCTCTGCTTGACCGCTTCACGCATCACTGCCATATCGTGGAAACAGGGAATGATTCATGGCGCTTCAAGAACAGCACAGCAGCGCAACCCACAAAGCGGACTACGTCCCGCAAAACCTCACCTAAGACAGTAAAAGACGAAGAAGTTGGCGCGCAGGAGTGATGATTCTGCGCCACGAGGGTGGGTCAGTTTTAGATGCAAAAAGTGGGTCAGTTTCTACTGCAAATCAACA
>NZ_JAAGPN010000513.1:0-2360 GCF_017104805.1 Paraburkholderia sp. Ac-20347
TGGCGGTGCGAATCCGCAGGGCTGAGCGTGAACTGGGCCTCGATCGACTGGTGGCTGAACTACGTCGCCGGCCGCTATTACCAGGGCATGGAGTACCTGGCGGCGGCCGTGGCGGTCATCATCCTGCTTTCGAGCCTGGATGATCTGTTCATCGACGCGTGGTACTGGCTGCGCCGCACGATCCGTCATTTCACGGTCGAGCGGCGCTTTCAGCCGCTGCGCGCGGAGCAGCTTTACGACCGCGAACAGCAGTGGCTCGCGATCATGGTGCCCGCGTGGCGCGAAGAGGACGTGATCGCAGCGATGGTCGAGAACGCCGTGAAAGTGCTCGATTACCGCAACTATGTGATCTTCGTCGGCACCTATCAGAACGATGCGGCGACCATCGGCGAAGTCGAGCGCATGCGGCGGCGCTACAAGCAACTGCATCGCGTGGAGGTGCCGCACGACGGACCGACCTGCAAGGCCGATTGCCTGAACTGGATCGTGCAGGCGATCTTTCGCATGGAAGGCGAGGCGGGCATCGAGTTCGCGGGCGTGATCCTGCACGACAGCGAGGACGTGCTGCATCCGCTCGAACTGCGCTTCTTCAACTATCTGCTGCCGCGCAAGGACATGATCCAGCTGCCCGTCGCCTCGCTCGAACGCGAGTGGTACGAGCTGGTCGCGGGCACCTATATGGACGAGTTCGCCGAGTGGCACGCGAAGGATCTCGTGGTGCGCGAGAGTCTCGCGGGCGCGGTGCCGTCGGCGGGCGTGGGCACCTGTTTCTCGCGGCGCGCGCTCGCGGGACTCGCGGCGCAAACCAACAATCAGCCCTTCAATACCGAAACGCTCACCGAGGATTACGACGTGGGCGAGCGGCTCGGGCGCATGGGCATGCAGTCGATCTTCGCGCGCTTTCCCGTGCAGTTCGCCACGCGCCGCAAGTCGTGGTTCGGGCTCGGGCCGATGCGCGACTTCACGCTCACGATGCCGCTGTGCGTGCGCGAATACTTTCCCGATACGTTCCGAACCGCGTATCGTCAGCGCGCGCGATGGACGCTCGGCATCGGCATGCAAGGGTGGGAGCAGACCGGCTGGGTCGGCTCGTTCGCGAATCGCTATCTGCTCGCGCGCGATCGCAAAGGCATTCTCACGGCATTCGTCGGCATCGTCGCATATGCGCTGCTGGTGCAGTTCCTGTTGTTCACTTACGCGGATCTGCTCGGCTTGCGGCCCGATCTGATCGCCTCGCCGTTTTCGAATTCGCGGTTTCTCACCTTCGTGCTGTGGGCCAACGGCATCGCGCTGCTGCTGCGCGTGGTGCAGCGCGTGTATTTCGTGTCGCGGCTGTATGGCTGGGAGCATGGCGTGTTGTCGGTGCCGCGCATGGTGATCGGCAATTTCGTGAACTTCATGGCGGTCTCGCGCGCGTGGAAGATGTATCTGAACTATCTGGTGACGGGCAAGCGCCTCGTGTGGGACAAGACCATGCACGACTTTCCTTCGTCGGATGGCTTCAAGGACCGGCGTCAGCGGCTCGGCGAACTGCTGGTGTCGTGGCAGGCCATCGCGCCCGAGGAGCTCGACAAGGCGCTCGCGGAAGATCACGCGCAGGAAGCGCCGCTCGGCCGCGTGCTGATGGCGCATGGCTGGCTCGACGAGGAAACGCTCGCCGAGGCGATTGCGTTTCAGGCCGATCTGCCGCGCGCGCGGCTCGATCGCGTGAAGCTCATGCGTCACGCGCAGGATGTGCCGATCGAGCTGGCGGTGCGCTATCGCGTGCTGCCGCAAGGCGACGATGGCGCGGGCCATCTCGTGCTGCTCTGCGCGAGTCCGCTGACGAGCGAGGCGCTGGCCACGCTGCGCGCGAAGACGGCGTTGCCGGTCGTGCAGCGCATCGCGCGCGAAGGCGAAATTGCCGATGGCTTGCGGCTCTTGCGCGGCGTGCCCGTGACGCCGGACGCTGAGAGCACAGCGGCGCAAGGTGTCTCCCCGCAGGACGCGACGACGCCACACGCGGTGCCGCTGCTCGGCGATCTGCTGATCGAGCATGGCGCCGTGCGGCGCGCGGCATTCGAGAAGGCGCTGCAGCGCTATCGTCCGGCGGAGCATGGGCGCATCGGCAACTACATGGTGGAGCAGGGCGTGATTTCGAGCGACGCGCTGGCGCAGGCCATCGCCGAGCAGGAACGCCTGCGCGCCGAGGCGCAGGCAGCGTCATGAAGCGCATGCCGAACGCTATTCCAACTCAGCCGACCCAGCCGGCTTTGCGCGCGATGGCGCTGGCCGCGCTGTGCCTGAGCCTCGGCGCGAACGTGCCGGTGTGGGCGCAAGCCGCGCCGGCGGCGGGTCACGCGCTGCCGCTCTCGGGCGAG
>NZ_JAAGPN010000514.1:0-2469 GCF_017104805.1 Paraburkholderia sp. Ac-20347
CGCGCGTGGTGCCGGTCGTGCTGTCCGGCGACGTCGCGCGCGATACGGCAGCGATCCGCGAGGCGGCGGGCGGCGGCGCCGATCTCGCCTTCGACATGGTCGGACGCGCCACCGACGCGAACGCCACGCTCGCCGCGCTGCGCAGCCTGGCCCGCAACGGCCGCATGGTGCTGATGGGCAGCATGACCTGCGATCTGCCGGTGTCGTATGGCGAGATGCTGCTCAACAACTGGGAGTTGATCGGTCACTTCATGTACAGCGGCGACGACTATCGCGCCCTGATCGGGCTCGTCGGCGCGGGTTTGCTGAAGCTCGACGCGATCGCGCTGAAGCGTTATCCGTTCGAGGCGCTCGAAGTCGCGATCGATGTGGCGGGCGAAGCGGGCGCGCTGGAGTGCGTGGTGGTGTGCATCGACTGATCGTCGACGGATTGCGCCGTCGAATTCTCGACGCGCAAAAAAGCCGGGAAGCGTGCTGCTTCCCGGCTTTTTTCATGAGGCGCTGACGGCGCGCCGCGAACCTTTAGTCGATGCCGTGAAACGTGGCGTCGTCCGGGCCGAGGTATGCGGGCGGACGCCACACGGCGTCGCGCATCGAATGCTGCACGAGGTTCTCGACGCCCAGCAGCACCGCGAAAATCGCCATACGCACCGGAATGCCGTTGTCGGTCTGGCGGAAGATCGCGAGACGCGGATCGTGGTTCAGGTCGGTCGAGAGATCGTTGGCGCCCGGACGGCTATCGCGCGGCAGCGGGTGCATCACGAGCGTTTCCGGAGTGCAGAAGGTGTCGAGCAGCGCCAGATTGATCTGGAAATCGGGCGTGTAGCCTTCGAACGACTCGTCCGTGAAACGCTCCTTCTGGATGCGCGTGGCGTACACCACGTCCGCGCCGCGCAGGCCTTCCTTGAGGTCGGTCGTCTGCTCGACCACGTGGCCGTTGGTCGAGATCTTGTCGACGATGTACTGCGGCATTTCGAGCATCGGCGGCGAAATGAGCGTGAACTTGATGCCGCGATAAAGCGCGAGCAATTTCACGAGCGAGTGCACCGTACGGCCGTATTTCAGGTCGCCGACGAGCGCGATGTGCGCGCCGTCGACGATCTTGCCCAGACGCGAGAATTCGCGCTGGATCGTGTAGAGGTCGAGCAGCGCCTGGCTCGGGTGTTCGCCGGGACCGTCGCCGCCGTTGATCACGGGGATGTTCACGGCGCGCGCGAATTCGGCCACCGAGCCCTGGTCGGGGTGGCGGATCACCATTGCGTCGACGTAGCCGGCCATCACGCGGCTCGTGTCGTAGATCGATTCGCCCTTGGCCATCGACGAGAACGTGAAGCCGGTCGTATCGCAGACCGAGCCGCCCAGGCGGCAGAACGCGGCGCCGAAGCTCACGCGGGTCCGCGTGCTGGCCTCGAAGAACAGGTTGCCGAGCACCGCGCCTTCGAGCACGCGCGAGATTTTCCGGCGGCGCGCGATGGGCTGCATGATGTCGGCGACGCGGAACAGCGCTTCGACGGAGTCGCGCGAGAACTGGTCGACGGACAGCAGCTGCGGTTTGCCTTCGAATTGCATCTGGCTGGCCAGCGAACGCGGATCTACGCTTTGCGTATAGCTTTCACGCGGCTCGCCGCCACCGACGATTTCCGAGACGAAACGCTCGACGATCTCGGGCATGGCGCGCGATTCCTGCGATTCCTCGGGCAGCAACCACGTGTCGAGCGCGCGGCGCGTGACGCCGATGCGGCTCGCGAAGGCATCGCGGGTCATGTTCAGGCGACGCATGGCGTCGCGGAGGAAGGCTTGTTGCGGAACGCTCATGCTGGCACCCGTGTTGGCTGGTTTATGTACGCGGTGCGTATATTAGTTCGGCGGGGCGAGAAGTCAAGCGATTTTCGCGCGGCGGGGGCGTCGCGAATGTCGCGGCGACGTTCGGTTTGCCTGTTCAGGCGGACTTTTTATCGGGATGGGTATTTTTCAGACGCCACGATAATCGTCGTTTCGATTTCGGGAAGGGCGGGCGCAGGCCGGCCCCGGCAGACTGAGATGGCGATTCAGATCTTGTTCATCGGCGTGAGGGCGTCACCTTGGCGGGCGAAATTGTGCCTGCGGAGGCGAGCATGAAGATGCCGTGGTCCAGCTCCATCGACGAGCTTTCGCGTGGCGGCACCCGCTTCGTCACGCAGCGCGCCGCGCGTCGCACGCTGATCGCGACCGCCTGTGTCGCGGCGCTGGTCTCGCTGGCGGGCGGCATCGCGATTGGCCGGTATAGCAGCGCCGCCGGGGCCGCCGCGCCCGGCCAGACGGGCGCGACGCAGCATCACTATGTGGTGGGCGAGATCGGCCGGATGAATGCGTCGATCGCCTTGCTCGATCCGCGTATCGAACGCCTCGCCGCGCAGCTCGCGCAATTGCGCCAGTTCGACGAGCGTCTGCGCGCGCAGGCGCCGCGCGGCGCGGCCACGGCGCCCGTCG
>NZ_JAAGPN010000515.1:0-2391 GCF_017104805.1 Paraburkholderia sp. Ac-20347
CCGCACCCGCCGCGCAGACCGTCACCGACCTCGCCGGCCGCACGGTGAAGATTCCCGCCAATCCGCACCGCATCCTGCTCGGCGAAAGCCGTCTGCTGTCGGCGGTCGCGCTGCTCGAAGGCCAGCAGCCGCTCGCGCGCATCGTCGGCTGGCAGGGCGATCTGCCCGCGATGGATCCGCAGACCTTCGACGCCTACGCGCGCAAGTTCCCGCAGATCCGCACGATTCCGCTGATCGGCAAGGCGACCGAGGACAGCATCAGCGATGAAAAGGCGCTCGCGCTCAAGCCCGACGTGGCGATCTTCAGCGTCGCCGGTCACGGCCCGAGCCGTTACAACGCGCTCGTGAAGCAACTGGAAGCGACCGGCACGACGGTGGTGTTCATCGACTTCCGCGTGCATCCGATGCAGAACACGCTGCCGAGCATCAAGCTGCTCGGCCAGGTGCTGCACCGCGAGCAGCAGGCCGATGCGTATATCGCGTTCTACCAGCAGCATCTCGCGGCGGTCGAGAACGTCGTCAGCAAGATTCCGGAGAACCAGCGTCCGAAGGTGTTCGTCGACATGCTCGCGGGCGTGTGGGACGCGGGCTGCTGCCACACGGCGGGCAAGGGCAATTTCGGCGAGTTCGTGCAGGCCGCGGGCGGCCGCAATATCGCGGCGGATCTGCTGCCGGGCGTGCTCGGCGACATCAGCATGGAGCAGGTGATCGCCTCGAAGCCCGATGTCTATATCGCCACCGGCAGCCGCACCAAGCCGGGCCTCGCGTCGCTGCGCGTGGGCGCGGAAACGAGCGAGCACGATGCGCAGGCGAGCCTCGCGCAACTGGTGGCGCGTCCGGGCTTCGACACCATCAAGGCGATTCACGACGGCCGCGTGCACGGCATCTCGCACAACTACTACGACTCGCCGTACAACATTCTGGCGATCGAGGCGTTCGCGAAGTGGTTCTATCCGCAGCAGTTCAAGTCGCTCGACGTGAAGGCGACGCAGGACGAGTTGTATCGACGCTTCCTCGCCGTGCCGGTTAGCGGCGCCGATTGGGTCGATGCGCCGCTGCAAACCCAGGCGGCCGCGCAGAAAGAGGCCGCGCGATGAGCGACGCGCGTCTGCCGGCCGGTTCGGGCTGGCGCGCGCACGCCGACGCCGCTGCTGATGCCGCTGCTGATGCCGAAGCAAGGCGCGCCGCGCAAGGCGAGGAGGCCGCGCGGCAGTTGCACGCCTACACGCGGCTCACGCGGCGTCGCGCGCTCCTGCTGGTGGCGGTCGCGCTGCTGATCGCGGCGTCGCTGCTCGTCGATCTCAGTTCGGGGCCGTCGGGCCTGCCGCTCGCGACGCTGCTGCGCACGCTGTTCGAGCGCGCGTCCGCCGATCCGGCCAACGTCGTGATCGTCTGGCAGATCCGCTTGCCGTACGCGGTGATGGCGCTCGCGGTGGGCGCGGCGCTCGGCCTCTCGGGCGCGGAGATGCAGACCATCCTCAACAATCCGCTCGCGAGTCCGTACACGCTGGGCGTGTCGGCGGCGGCGGCCTTCGGCGCGTCGCTGGCCATCGTGCTCGATCTCGCGATTCCGGGCGTGGCGCAGACGTGGATCGTCTCCGCCAATGCGTTCGTGTTCGCGTTCGCCTCGGCGCTCGTGCTCGATCTGGTCGCGCGCTGGCGCGGCATGAGCACGGCGGGCGTGGTGCTGATGGGCATCGCGCTGGTGTTTTCGTTTCATGCGCTCGTCGAGCTGATGCAGTTCATCGCGTCCGCCGACGCGCTCCAGGGTCTCGTGTTCTGGACGCTCGGCTCGCTCGCTCGCGCGGACTGGCCGAAGATCGGCGTGCTCGCGACGGCGCTCGCGATCGCCTTGCCGCTCTCGATGCGCAACGCGTGGGCGCTGACCGCGCTGCGTCTCGGCGAAGACCGCGCGGCGAGCTTCGGCATCGACGTGAAGCGGCTGCGTCTGGGCACGCTGCTGCGCGTGGCGGTGCTCTCGGCGCTCGCGGTGTCGTTCGTCGGCACCATTGGTTTTGTCGGGCTGATCGCGCCGCACGTCGCGCGCGCGCTGTTCGGCGAGGACCATCGCTTCTATCTGCCGGGCAGCCTGCTGCTCGGCGCGCTGATGCTGTCGATGGCGTCGATCGCCTCGAAGCTGCTGATTCCGGGCGTGCTGATTCCGGTCGGCATCGTCACGGCGCTGGTGGGCATTCCGCTGTTCCTCGGCATCGTGGTGCGCTCGCAGGGAGGCTCGGCATGAACGGCCTCGCGATTCACGACCTGAGCGTGCGCTATGGCCGCCGCGACGTGCTGCGCGGCCTGAGCGCCGGGCCGCTGCCGCGTGGCGAGATCACGGCGCTGCTCGGGCCGAACGGCAGCGGCAAGTCCACGCTGCTGCGCACGCTCGCG
>NZ_JAAGPN010000516.1:0-2381 GCF_017104805.1 Paraburkholderia sp. Ac-20347
CGCCGCCGGTCTCGTGCTCGAAGCCGTGGGCCTGCGCCTCGCCGTGGGCGCGGAAGTCGTGATCGAACTCCCGCCGGGCAGCTCGCTGCCGATGGCCGAAGCCGAAGTAGTGGGCTTTTCCGGCGACAAGCTGTTCCTGATGCCGACCACCGAAGTCGCGGGCCTGCTGCCGGGCGCGCGCGTGTGGCCGCTCGAAAGCGCGCCGATCGCCGATCCGATGGCGGGCGCCAAGCGCCTGCCGGTCGGCTGGGGCATGCTGGGCCGCGTGGTCGACGCCTCGGGCAAGCCGCTCGACGGCTTCGGCCCGATCAACACGGAAGCCGACGCGCCGCTCACCGCGCCCGTCATCAACCCGCTGAACCGCGAGCCGATCCACAAGGTGCTCGACGTGGGCGTGCGCGCGATCAACGCGCTGCTCACGGTCGGGCGCGGCCAGCGCATGGGCCTGTTCGCGGGCTCGGGCGTCGGTAAATCGGTGCTGCTCGGCACCATGGCCCGCGCCACCAGCGCCGAAGTCATCGTGATCGGCCTGATCGGCGAGCGGGGCCGCGAAGTGAAGGAATTCATCGAGCAGATCCTCGGCGTGGAAGGCCTCGCGCGCTCAGTAGTGGTGGCCGCGCCGGCCGACGTCTCGCCGCTGCTGCGCATGCAGGCCGCCGCGTACACGACCTCGCTGGCCGAATATTTCCGCGATCAGGGCAAGCACGTGCTGCTGCTGATGGATTCGCTCACGCGTTACGCGATGGCGCAGCGCGAGATCGCGCTGGCGATCGGCGAGCCGCCCGCGACCAAGGGCTATCCGCCCTCGGTGTTCGCCAAGCTGCCCGCGCTCGTCGAGCGCACCGGCAACGGTCCCGAAGGCGGCGGCTCGATTACGGCGTTCTACACCGTGCTCACCGAAGGCGACGACCAGCAGGACCCGATCGCCGACTCGGCGCGCGCGATTCTGGACGGCCACATCGTGCTGTCGCGCGCGCTCGCCGAAGCCGGTCACTATCCGGCCATCGACATCGAAGCCTCGATCAGCCGCGCGATGACGGCGCTGATCGACGACCAGCATCTGAACCAGACGCGCGCGTTCAAGCAGATGCTCTCGCGCTATCAGCGCAACCGCGATCTCATCAACGTCGGCGCGTACGTGAGCGGGCGCGACGCCGTGCTCGACCGCGCCATTGCACTTTATCCGCGCATCGAGGCCTTTCTTCAGCAGGGCTTTCGCGAAAGCGCGAACTACGATCAGAGCGTCGATATGCTCGGCGCGCTCATTGGACAGGGGAATAGATGATGACCCGGCAGACCGCATTGCAGACCCTGATCGGCCTCGCGCAGGACGACGTCGACGCCGCCGCGCAGAAGCTCGGCCGCGTGCAGCGCGAACGCGCGGAGATCGAGAAGCAGCTGAAGTCGCTGATCGACTACCGCGACGAGTACCATACGCGCTTCACCGAGTCGGCTCGCAAGGGCATGGCCGCGGGCAACGTGCGCAACTTCCAGGCGTTCATCGACACGCTCGACGCCGCCATCGAGCAGCAGCGCCGCTTGCTCGAGCAGGCGACGCAGCGCGTCGAGGCCACGAAGCCCGAATGGCTGCGCACCAAGCAGAAGCTCGGCTCGTACGAGGTGCTGCAGTCGCGTCAGGACGCCGTGCAGGCGCGCGTGGAAGCCAAACGCGAGCAGCGCGATTCCGATGAATTCGCCGCCCGCGCGCTGCGCATGCGCGCGTCGCAGCATCATTCATGAAGCAGGCCATCGAAGCCGTTAGCCGTATCCAGCCGTACCTATAACTCGCACAAAGATCCACCACGCGATCCACACCGTTACGTTATCCGGGGCAGACACCATGTCGCTTCTTTCCGCAGTCAGTTCGCTCTTCGGAGCCGTCGACCCCGCCTCCAGCGGCGCCGCCTCCGCGGGCAGCCAGGCTGATCAGGCGAGCCAGGGCTTCGCTCAGACGCTCCAGCAGAGCATCGCCGCGCAGACCGCGCTGAGCCAGCCGACGCCGCAGCAGTACGCGCAGTCCAGCGCCTCGCAGGCGTACAACAACGCCAACGCGTCGAACAACTCGAATGCGTCGCAGAACGCGTCGTCCTCGCAGTCGTCGCAAGCTTCGCAATCGAGCCAGTCGTCGTCGTCGCAATCGACCTCGGGCAGCAGCTCGTCGAGCGGCACGCACAGCACCTCGAAAACCGACCATCGCGGCGACGACGCCCGCACCAACCAGCAGCAAGCCGATGCCGCGGGCGCTCAGGCCGCCGCGCAGGCCCAGCAGGCGCAACAAGCCCAGCAGGCCGCGCAGCAGTCGGGCCAGCAGGCTCAGGACGACGGCAGCGGCGACGGCACGACGCAAGCCACCGACGCCACGCTCGCGGGCATGGCCGCCG
>NZ_JAAGPN010000517.1:0-2360 GCF_017104805.1 Paraburkholderia sp. Ac-20347
GGGTACTGGGGTTCAGACGTGTCCTCTACCAATCGGCCGCGGCCAGCGCGGTCAGCGCCGCGAGCGCGGCACGGCGCCAGCGCGCGCTGCGCAGGCTGCCGGACAAGGAATGGGGAAGCGAATCGTTCATGCAATCGTGCCTTGCGTGGACGGCCCGGGGATCAGGACGAGCCGCCGGAGTCAGCCGGGGCGATCGCGCCACGGACGTTGCCGAAGAGCTGGATGACCCGGGTGACATTGTTGTAGTTCATGCCGTTGGTGGCCGTCATGACCGACAGGCCGCGACGAAGTTTAACCGGCTTTTCGGTCAGGATCACATCGTCGTTCACGAGCACGCGGAAATGTTCGGAATCCGCCTGCATCTCGGGATCGCCGGCGCCGGCCGCGCGGAGAATGCGCGCCTCGTCGTACAGATCGACGATCGAGGCGTCGCCGTTGACCGTGCCGCGCAGGCCCGTGGCCGTGACCACCGGCTTGCCGGGCTGGAACGCGCGCACCGCCGGCATCGTGAGGTCGCTGTAGGCGTTGTCCTCGTAGTGAACCATGTGCGTGGCGGTGAGGCGATACTGCGTCGCGCCCGACTGGTCGAGCTCGGACACCGAAAGCTGGTCGGCGAAGTAATCCGGCGTGTGCGTGAGCGGACGCGGCGCGGCCTCGTTCTCGTGCGGCTTGACCGCCTGGAAAAGCCACCAGGTGAAGCCTGCGAGAAACGCCACGCAGACGATCGGGATCAGCGACGTGAGCCGGAACTTCTGGTTCATCGCGGCTCCGTGCCCGCTTCGGAGTGCGCCGAGCAGGCGGCCGCGAGCAGGGCGTCGTAATGGCCTTGCGCGCGCAGGATCAGGTCGGTGACTTCACGCACGGCGCCGTGGCCGCCGGTCTTGTCGGTGACCCAGTGAGCGCGCGCGAGCACGTCGGTGTGCGCGTTGGCCGGCGCGGCACAGAAGCCCGCCTGCAGCATGACCGCGAGGTCGGGCCAGTCGTCGCCCATGTAGCCGCACTGTTCGGGCGCGAGGCCGGTTTCGGCGAGCAACTGCTTGAACGCGACGCGCTTGTCTTCCACGCCCTGATAAAGATGCGTGATGCGCAGTTCCTTCGCACGCACGGCGACGATCTCGGACTTGCGCCCGGTGATGATGGCCGTGTCGATGCCGGCTTCGCGCAGCAGCTTGGCGCCGTGGCCGTCGAGCGAATTGAAGCCCTTCATGGTGTCGCCCGCGCCGGTAAAGAGCAGGCCGCCGTCGGTGAGCACACCGTCGACGTCGAAAATCATCAGACGCACGCGCGCGGCGCGCGCAGTCGCATCGAGTTCGGGAACCGCCATCAGATCACCTTCTTGGAGAAGAGGTCGTGCATATTGAGTGCGCCGATGAGCTCGCCTTCGGCGCCGACCACCAGCATCTGATTGATGCGATGGCGCTCCATCAGTTCCACGGCTTCCACGGCCAGCTGGTCGGGGCCGATGGTGCGCGGGCCCTTCGTCATGACCTGGGCGATCGGCAGATCGCGGAAGTCGCCCACACGTTCTAGCACGCGGCGCAGATCGCCGTCGGTGAAGATGCCGCTCACGCGGTTCTGCGGGTCGACGATCGCGGTCATGCCCATGCGCTTGGCGGTGAGCTGGAACAGCGCGTCGCGGACCGTGGCCGTGTCGGGCACCGTCGGGACTTCGTCGCCGGTGCGCATCACGTCGCGCACGTAGGTCAGCAGGCGGCGGCCGAGCGCGCCGCCCGGGTGCGAGCGCGCGAAGTCGTCGGCGCCGAAGCCGCGTGCGTCGAGCACGGCGACCGCGAGCGCGTCGGACAGCGCGAGCGCCGCCGTGGTGCTGGCGGTGGGCGCGAGGTTCAGCGGACAGGCTTCCTTTTCGACGCCGGCGTCCAGATGGAAGTCCGACAGCTGGCCGAGCGTGGACTTCGGACGATTGCCGGTGATGCCGATCAGCTTCGCGCCGATGCGCTTCACGAGCGGCAGGATCGCCACGAGTTCCTCGGATTCGCCGGAATTCGACAGACCGATGAAGACGTCGTCGGCGGTGACCATGCCGAGGTCGCCGTGGCTCGCTTCGGCGGGATGCACGAAGAAGGCCGGCGTGCCCGTGGAGGCCAGCGTGGCCGCGAGCTTGCGCGCAATGTGGCCCGATTTGCCGATGCCGGAAACGACCACGCGGCCGCGGCAGGAGAGGATGAGATCGACCGCGCCGACGAAGTTGTCGTCGAGCCGGTCGCGAAGCCCGCGCACGGCGTCAGCTTCGATGTCGAGCACGTCGCGAGCGAGCTTCAGCGCCCGGTCGCCATTGATTTTCGCTATCATCCGGGGAGTATAGCAAAGGCGTATGCGCGCCGCGCCTGCACCCCAGCGCG
>NZ_JAAGPN010000518.1:0-2194 GCF_017104805.1 Paraburkholderia sp. Ac-20347
TGAATCGCGGCGGCGGTGATCTGCACGGCTTCGCGCTCGGCGAGCGTCAGGCCGCTGCGGCCATTGATTTCGCCGACGGTCAGATACGTTTCGAGCGCGACGGGCGCGTTCGCGAGCGAGGCGACGAGGTTCGGCAGGAAGCCGTTCGCGGCGAGCGAGCGCTCGAGGAAAGGGCGGCTCGCCTCGGGGGCGCTTTCGACGGTGTGCAGCGGCAGACGGCTCATGGGATTCCTCACGGATAGAAGCGGATCGATGTGCCGATTCTGGGCGCGGCGCGAAGCGCGGGCAATGCGCCGCTGTCCGCGATTCATGCGGGATTGTCTTGCGCGGCGCGGACGGGTTCGCGATCGGGCAGCGTTGAAGCGGCGCGCGGCCCGGATCCGCGCAAGCTAGTGCAGCGCGGCGAGCGCCGCGTCGCCCGAGGCCGCGCGCCGCCATGCGCTGGGCTGGACGCCGGTCACGCGCTTGAACGCCTGGGCAAACGCCGATTCGGACTGGTAACCCACCTGCTCGGCGGCGTCGGGCATGCTCGTGCCGGTGCTCAGCATCGACGCCGCGAGCTTCATGCGCACGAGCGTCAGGAACTGCGCGGGCGGCTGGCCGCAGAGTTCGGCGAACAGCTTGCAGAAACGCGCGCGCGACATGTGCGCGAAATCGGCCATGCTTGCCGTGGTCCAGCGCCGCCCCGGCTCGGCGACGATCGCCGCGACCAGCGGCGCGAACGCCGGACGGCGCAGCAGCGCCCAGAAGCAGGGCGTCAGTTCGTCGTTCGAATCGAGCGCGCGCAGCGTGTAGAGAAACAGCAGGCTCGTGAGCCGCGCGATCAGGGGCGAGGGCGTGTGCGGATCGAGATGCGCCTCGGCGCGGATCAGCTCGAAGATCTGGCGCGCGCCGTGCAGCGCGGGCTGATCGTGCCGCGCGATCACGTGATCGGGCAGCAGGTCGAGCATCAGGCCGTCGAGGCCGGACTTGAACTCGAAGAAGCCGCACGCAAGACCGAGGCTGTCGGGCGCGGGCAGGCCGACCGCGTCGAGTGGCGTCATCGTGCCGTGACGGGCGTGTTCCGCGCCCGCTGCGGGCGGCAGCGCGTGCGGCGACAGGCAGTGCGCGACGTCGTCGAGCAGGAACACGGCGTCGCCGGCGGCGAGCGCCACGCTGCGCGCCGGACGGCCGGGCCGCTCCGGCAGATGCAGCCAGCAGCGGCCATGCAGGACGAGGTGGAAACTGGCGCGGCGATGACCGCTCGTCGAGGCCTGCCAGGCGCCGCAATACTGGCCGACGTGAAACAGCGTGCTGGTGACTTCGAGGCCTTCGATCAGCCAGGCGGAAAACGCATCGACTTGGGACGGCATGGAATCGGAACGGAAAAACGCGCGCGGACGTCGCGCACGGTCTCTCACCATAATGCGTTTTGGCTCCGCGCTTACGAAGTTATTGTTCGATGCTTATGGGGGATCGCGGAATGGCGGAATGGCGCGGATCGTGCGGATCGCGCGCTAGCCCGCGTCGATCGCGCGCGCGACGATGGCGAAACCGCCCGCATACGCCGCCGCGATGATCGCGAAGCCCGCGGCCGTCGCGCGGCCTGCGTCCGCGAAGCTGTGCAGGACCACCGCGGCAATCGCCACGCCGAGCAGCGAGCCAATCTGGCGGCTCGCGTTGAGCGACGCGGCGGCGAGGTTGGCATCCTCGGGGCGGGCCGCATGCATGACGACGAGGTTCATCGCCGGGATAGCCTGGCCCGCGCCGAAGTTCGCGACGCCGATGCAGAGCGTGAGCGCCCAGTAAGGCAGCGCGTCGATGCCGAGCAGCGCGGCGCTGCCCACGGTCGCGAGCCCGAGCCCCGCGAGCAGCGTGCCGCGCGGACCGAGTCGTCGGCTGACGCGCGCGGAGGTGAGATTGCCGATGCCGAACATCGCCATCAGCGGGAAGAGCTGAAAGCCCG
The DNA here is from genome assembly GCF_017104805.1 of Paraburkholderia sp. Ac-20347. Lineage (NCBI taxonomy): Bacteria > Pseudomonadati > Pseudomonadota > Betaproteobacteria > Burkholderiales > Burkholderiaceae > Paraburkholderia > Paraburkholderia sp. Ac-20347. The sequence continues at coordinate 1,946 of NZ_JAAGPN010000518.1, forward strand.
TCACGAGCGCGCTCGATCCGCGTTCCTGCTGCAGATAGAGGCTGATCAGAAAGATCTCGGCGAGGATGCCGAAGTTGATCGCGAGCCCGAGCAGGCTGCCCGCCACGAAGCGCCGTTCGCCGAGCAGCGCGCGCGACAGGATGCGGTGACGCGCGTAGCGTTCGCGCAGCGCGAAGGCGGCCGTGGCCGCGGCGGTCGTCAGCGCGCAGGCGAGGATGGCGGGCGAGGTCCAGCCGAGCGTCGGGCCCT